>JAFRVM010000326.1 GCA_017438505.1 Clostridia bacterium
AAGGAGTTTTATACCATGCTGGACGAAAATCAGTTTTTGCTGCGTCCTGCAAATTTTCCAAAAGGAGATCCCGGCAGGGGGATGGGTATTTACGATTTGGGCAGATACAGCGTTGCCGTAATAAACCTTATGGGAACGGTCTATATGGAACCGCTGGATAACCCGTTCGATGCTGCGCAGACGCTTGTGGAGCAGGCGAAAAAGGAAGCGAAATTTATAATTGTTGATTTCCACGCCGAAGCGACGTCGGAGAAAAAAGCTCTGGGATATTTTCTCGACGGAAGGATCTCCGCGCTTTTCGGAACTCACACCCATGTTCAGACCTCCGACGCCTGCGTGCTTCCGCAGGGTACGGGCTTTATAACAGACGTGGGGATGGGCGGACCTGTCAATTCCGTTCTGGGAGTCAAGCCTGAGCTTGCCATAGAAAAAATGAAAACAAAAATGCCTGTGCGTTTTGAAACCGCAGAGGGCGAAATGATGATAAACGCAGTGATTTTTGAGCTTGACGATAAAACGGGACTTTGCGCGGGCGCGCAAAGCCTAATAATAAAGTAAGGAGCGATATATATTATGAAAATAGTAATGACCGACTGCATTACGGTAACAAAGGGCGATATTGATCTTTCGGTTTTTGAAAAATACGGCGAGGTAGTAAAGTACGACGGCACAAGCTACGATGAAACAATAGAACGTCTTGCAGACGCCGACGCCGTGCTCTGCAACAAAACGGTGATCGACGCAAAGATTATGGCGGCCTGTCCCAAGCTTAAATACATAGGACTTTTTGCCACGGGATACAATAATATAGATACCGAATACGCTCACAGCCACGGCGTTACCGTATGCAACGCCGGCAGCTATTCCACAAACGCCGTCGTTCAGCACACCTTCGGACTTATTTTGGAGCTGTGCAGTTCTTTTGCCTCGTATATCGACTTTACCGCAAAGGGCGGCTGGAAGGGCAGCAAGACCTTTTCTCCATTTGTTTATCGCCAAACCGAAATATGCGGCAAAACCCTCGGCATAGTGGGCTACGGCAGTATCGGAAAAGCCGTTGCAAAGGTTGCTTTGGCTTTTGGAATGAAGGTAATTGTGAGTACCCGCACACCCAAAAACGACCCCGATGTGGAATTTGTCGGCTTTGACGAGCTTCTTTGCCGCTCGGATATAATCACCGTTCACTGTCCTCTTACCGATAAAACAAAAGAGATATTCAATGCAGATACTTTTGCAAAATGCAAGGACGGAGTTCTGTTTGTAAATACCTCAAGGGGCGGAGTTGTAAACGAAAAGGATCTGGCAGACGCTCTTGAGTGCGGCAAGGTAGGAGGAGCGGGCGTAGACGTTCTTACAACCGAACCTATGAGCAAGGGCTGTCCGCTTTTCGGCGCAAAGAATATTATCTTTACTCCGCACGTTGCATGGGCGCCCTTTGAGACAAGAGTGAGACTTCTTGACATAGTTGAAAACAACCTTAAATGCTGGCTTGAGGGTCATCCCGTAAACGTGGTTTAAAACAAAAAAAGAAAATTTGAAAAAAGTATTGACATTTGTCGAATAAATAAATATAGTATACTGTGTTGCTTTGCATCTGAGATTATCGGCGGGCGCCCCGTCTTTTTCCGCGGGACAGCGCCGGTATCAGTACTATCAATAGCAGTATCCAAAACCGCAAGCTGGCGACAGTCGCATAATACCCTTTGCGATAGCGGTTTATAACGGATGCTGCGGGTATAGGGTCATGCAAAAAAAGCATGTAACTCTACTTATCCGCAAAGGGGGATGCATTAAATTGGAAAAAACAATTATAAGCCTTAAAAACATCACTGTGTCATTTGACGGTGAGACCGTTCTGGAGAACTTCAATCTTGATATTCACGACGGTGAGTTTGTTACCCTGCTGGGACCTTCCGGCTGCGGCAAAACGACCACCCTGCGAATTATCGGCGGTTTTATCGAACCTGACAGCGGAGATGTTTTTTTTAATGACAGGTGTATCACCGGTCTGCCGCCCTACAAACGTCAGGTAAATACCGTTTTCCAACGTTACGCGCTCTTTCCGCATCTCAATGTTTTTGAGAACGTGGCTTTCGGCATGCGAATCAAAAAAGCTCCCGAGGCTATCTCCGAAAACAAGAGCCTGGGCGGCCGTGTAAAGGGTATCGGCAAAAAGGCGTTTACTGAAAAGGAGATAAAAAACAAGGTTGACGAGATGTTAAAGCTGGTTGACCTCGAGGGCTTTGCAAAACGCCGTGTGGACAGTCTTTCCGGCGGACAGCAGCAGCGTGTGGCTATTGCCAGAGCCCTTGCAAACGACCCCAAAATCCTGCTTTTGGACGAGCCGCTTGGCGCGCTTGATTTAAAGCTGCGCAAGGAAATGCAGGTAGAGCTTAAAAAGATCCAGCAGCGTCTGGGAATTACATTTATCTATGTAACCCACGACCAGGAGGAAGCTCTTTCCATGTCCGACACCATAGTTGTTATGAACCACGGCGTCATTCAGCAGATAGGCACTCCCACCGACGTTTACAACGAGCCTACCAACGGCTTTGTTGCCGACTTTATAGGCGAGAGCAACATTGTTGACGGCATTATGCGCCGCGACTGTCTTGTTGAGTTCGGCGGAGCGCAGTTTGAATGCGTTGACAAGGGCTTTGCCCCCGATGAGGAGATTGACGTTGTTATCCGTCCGGAGGACGTTATTGTTGTTCCTCCCAGGGACGCGAAGATAACCGGTATGGTATTTTCCACAACCTTTAAGGGCGTTCATTACGAGATGACTGTGGACGTTCCCGGTGAGGAGGAATACTGGCTTATCCAATCCACCGTTGCCCAGAAAGAGGGCGACCTTATAGGCATCGACGTTCTGCCCGAAAACATTCATATTATGAAAAAGTACACGGGCGACTATGCCGGTGACGAAGAGTTTGAGGGGGGCGAGCAGGAGTGAAAAACAAATCTGCCGCACTGCCCTATATAATCTGGATGACTATTTTTACAATAGTGCCGCTTTTGCTTATAGTTTACTTTTCGTTTACCAACTCTGCCGGACAGTTTACGCTCGAAAACATAGCCAACATAACAAAGCCCCAGTATCTTACCACACTGCTCGAATCGATAGGTCTCGGCGCGCTTGCCACCCTTATATGCCTTGTTGTGGGATATCCGGTAGCTTATATGATCTCCCGTATGAGCGAAAAAGTTCAGGCAACCATGACTATGGTTGTAATGCTTCCTATGTGGATGAACTTTTTGCTGCGAATTTACGCATGGATGAACCTTCTGGAGACAAACGGACTAATTAACCGGTTTCTCGGGCTTTTCGGAATAGCTCCGCTCCATATGATGAACACCCGCGGTGCGGTTGTTCTGGGCATGGTTTACAACTTTTTGCCGTATATGATCCTGCCCCTATACTCGGTTATGGCTAAAATCGGCAAACCTATACTTGAGGCTGCAAGCGATCTCGGCGCAAACGGGGCGAGCACCTTCCGCAGAGTAATTGTACCGCTGAGTATTCCCGGAATAATAAGCGGTATCACCATGGTCTTTGTTCCTTCGGTAAGCACCTTTATTATATCTCAGCTTTTGGGAGGCAGCAAAAACGCTCTTATCGGCGATATCATTGATATGATGTTCCTCGGCGGTGCTCCCAACTACAACATGGGCGCTGCGCTCTCTCTTGTTCTTATGGTTCTTATGCTTCTGTGTATGCTTATAATGAACAAATTTGACGACGATGAGGGAGGGGCAATGCTGATATGAAGATATTATCAAAAATCTATTTTTACCTTGTTTTTGCCTTCCTTTATATCCCCATAATCGTAATGATAGTTTTCTCCTTCAATACTACCCGTTACAGAACGGCCAACTTTGAGGGCTTTACCTTAAAGTGGTACGAGGAGCTTTTTAAAAACGACGAGATAATGGAAGCACTTGGCGTATCCCTGTCCATTGCGGTTATTGCAGCCATAGTTTCCACAATTCTCGGAACGCTCGCCGCCATCGGCGTTTTTGCCATGAAGGGCAAACTGCGAAGCTCTATAATGACGGTAAATAATATCCCGATGGTTAACCCCGAGATTGTTACCGGCGTTTCGCTTTTGCTTTTGTTTGTTTTTATTTACAGTTCGGTGGGAATACTTAAGCCGGGATATATAACCCTGCTTATAGCCCATATAACCTTCTGCGTGCCGTATGTGCTGCTTTCGGTTCTGCCGAAACTGCGGCAGATGAATCCAAATCTTTATGAGGCGGCGCTGGATCTGGGCTGTCATCCGGTAAGGGCGTTTTTTAAGGTTGTAATGCCGGAGATAATGCCCGGAATTATTACCGGACTTATTATGTCCTTTACACTTTCTCTGGACGATTTTGTAATAAGCTACTTTACAAGCGGCTCATCCATTCAGACCCTGCCGCTGCTTATTTACTCAATGACCAAGAAAAATGTAAAACCCACCATCTTCGCGCTATCCACACTCATGTTTGCAGTGATTTTTGTCCTGCTGCTGGCTGTTAACATCAAACAGATAAAAGATGCGGCGGGCAAATCCAAAAATAAAAAATTAAAGGGAGAATTGGTTAAATGAAAAAAATCTTATCGGTTCTTTTGGCGCTCTTTATTGCCGCGCAGATTCTCTGCCTCGCAGGCTGTTCAAGCGACAAGGTAACAATCAACGTATACAGCTGGGGCGAGTACATCTCCGACGGCTACGACGGAAGCCTGAATGTTATCAAGGAGTTCCAGAAACGCACCGGAATAAAGGTAAATTATACAACCTTTGCCACAAATGAAGAAATGTATGCAAAAATCAGCGCCGGCGGCTCTGATTACGACGTAATCATTCCCTCAGACTATATGATAGGCAAGCTGATTAGCGAGGGTAAGCTTGAAAAGCTCAACTACGAGAACATTCCCAACTATCAGTATATTGACGACAGCTTTAAAAATATGAGCTACGACCCCGCAAACGAATACACCGTCCCTT
>JAFRVM010000028.1 GCA_017438505.1 Clostridia bacterium
CTTGCCTTATTTTTGATAAAAATATTAAAGCTTGGAGTAGCCGTAGGAGTTAACAATAGCGTCCAGCTTTTTCTTGGCGATGCATTCGGGGCATTCGTGGGCGGCGTATGTGCGGTAGTCGGTGATATCGTCCTTTTTGAAAATGCAGTTGATGTCAATATCGCCAATTCTGTCTGCGGCACTGAATATAGCCGAGATGCCGCGTGTTTTGCCGTTGTAGTACTGGATGCACTCAAGACTGCGGTTGATGGTTTTGCCGGTTGTAGCCGAAGCGACAAGCAGAATGATGTTCTTTTTCCAAACCATTTTCTGGATATTGTCGCGGAAGATCATCTGACCGTTTGAGTTGAACTCGGGAGTAACTATGTTGATGTTCTCGCCGTTGTTTACGCCGTTCTGAGCGAGGTTATCCGCCAGAAATGCGGCGATCATCTCCGTGCCGTCAAGACAAACGATGGTGTCAACAAGAGTGCTTGCGCTGTAATTGTTGGCAAACTGCTCGGCAACGAGCTTAGCCATCTTGTGGGAGCACTTGATATTTGTCATATCAATGTAGTAGTTGATGTGGGAGTGGTTGGTAGCAAAATGTCCCGGTATAATATCAATAGAAAGCTCACTGTTAATCCTTGATACCAGTTCCTGTGATCTGCCTTCCATAAAAAAGCCTCCTTGAATAATTGTTTTCTAAGTGTTATTATATTATATCATAATTGCCTGTTAATTGCAACAAAAAAGTTGTTTGCGCTTTAAAATAGGGGTGAAACATTTGAAAAAGATAAAGAAATTTACGGCCGTTTTGCTGTGTTTGGCATTTTTATCAATGCCTTGCGGGTGCAAAAAAGCTGTTCCGGTAACAAAAACGCAGTATATGCTTAATACCGTAATAACTCTGACCGTTTATAATAATAAGGACGCCCAAACCCTTGACGGCGCTTTTGAGCTTTGCAGGTTTTACGAAAATATGCTCAGCCGCACGGTGGAAGGCAGCGACGTTTACAAAATAAACAACGCAAACGGAGAGGCAACCGAAGTAAATGAGGCAACCGCGCGGCTTATTGAAAAAGCGCTGTACTACGGCGAGCTTTCGCAGGGCAGGTTTGATATTACCACGGCAAAGCTCTCCGAGCTGTGGGGATTTTCGGGTGAAAATCCCGACGTGCCCGACAGACAGGTTATTGACAACGCCCTTGAATTTGTAGACTATAAAAAGGTTTTGGCAGAGGGCAATACCGTAATCCTGCCAAAAGGCTATGCCATTGACCTTGGAGGAATAGCCAAAGGGTATATCGCCGACAGGCTTGCCGAATACTTTACCCAAAACGGCGTTAAAAACGCCATAATCGACCTTGGCGGCAACATTTACGCCCTCGGGGATAAAGAGGGCGAGGGTTACAAAATCGCCATACGCTCGCCCTTTGAGGGGCAGGCGACAATAGGGTACGTTGCAGGCAGCAATTTAACGGTTGTCACATCGGGCGCATACGAGCGATGCTTTTATAAGGACGGAGTGCGTTACCACCATATTCTGGATGTAAAAACCGGAATGCCCGCGCAGAGCGACCTTGAATCGGTTACAATAATAGCGTCCCATTCTGTGGACGCTGACGCGCTGTCGACCGTTTGTTTCCTGCTCGGAAAAGAGGCGGGAATATCTCTTTTGGAAAAAACAGAGGGGATAGAGGGCGTATTTGTAACGTCCGACGGCGAGATTTTCTGCACTGAGGGAGCAAACTTCACGAAGACCTAAATTGACAAATTTTTGACCTGTTTTTTTGTTTTTCGTAAAATTTTAGGACGGTGAAAAATACTTATCAACATTTTCAACATAGTTTTCAACAGGTCTGACCCCGCCTGTGGAGTAAAAAACGCGAAGATTAGCAAAAATTGTCAAATCCGAAGATTGTATTTCTGTGGAAAACCCGCCTTGCGTAAAACGTAAGAACATTGCCATTATTCGGCAGAAAGCAAAGGAAGTGAGCAAAATGAATAATCAAACGGATGTTTGTCCCGTATGCGGTAAATATACCTTTTGTGAAGATTTCGATATTTGCCCGTTCTGCGGCTGGGAAGACGACGGCATTTGCGAAGAAGGCGGAGCAAACACCCTGTCGCTTTCCGATTATAAAAAGAGATATGAAAAGTATTTAAAGCTGATCGATAACTATACCTGGGAAAAACACGGATATCCCGAGATATGAAAAAGGTGGCTGAGTAATTTTCTCAGCCACCTTTTTTGGTTTTTTAAAAATCGCAGTTGCCGGGAGTTCTGTAATAGGGGATAACGTCGCGGATGTTTTCCATGCCGGTAACGTAGATGAGCAGACGCTCAAATCCCATGCCGAAGCCCGCGTGGTCGCAGCCGCCGAATTTGCGCAGGTTAAGATACCAGTACATAGCCTCGGTGGAGATGTTCATCTGATTCATACGCTCAAAAAGACGCTCGTAGCGGTACTCTCTGCGGCTTCCGCCCATAAGCTCGCCCGCTTCGGGAACAAGCAGGTCGACCGCGCCCACCGTTTTTCCGTCGTCGTTCTGATACATATAAAACGCCTTTATATCCTTGGGCCAGTCGTAAACGAAAACGGGGGAGTCAAAGTATTCCTCGGTAAGATATTTCTCGTGCTCACGGGCAAGATCCTCACCGTACTTGGGCTCAAAGGCAAAGTTTTTGCCGGAATTGCGCAGAAGTGTAATGGCTTCCTCGTGAGTAACGCGGGCGATTTTTGAATCAACCAGCTTGGTCATGCGCTCGGTAAGGGGGAGCTTGGTGTAACCCTCAAGGAACTTTATCTCCTCGGGAGCCTTTTCCATAATGAATTTTACGATAAACTTTAAAAAGTCCTCTTCGGTGTCCATGAGCTTATCAAGGTCGCAGAAGGCAATCTCCGGCTCAATCATCCAGAATTCCGCCGCGTGGGTCTTTGTGTTGGAGTTTTCGGCGCGGAAAGTTGGGCCGAAGGTGTAAACCTTGTTGAAGGCAAGGGCAAAGGCCTCGGCCTCAAGCTGACCGGAAACGGCAAGGGAGGAATGACCGCCGAAAAAGTCGTCGTCGTAGCTCTGCTCTTCCTTGGAAAGAGGGTCAAGGGTGGTTACCGTAAAGGTGTTGCCCGCGCCCTCGGCATCGTTGGCGGTTATCAGCGGAGTATGAACATAAACGTAGCCGTTGTCCTGAAAATAGGTGTGAATCGCCATGGCGGCAATGCTTCTTATTCTGAAAACAGCCTGGAAGAGCCTTGTGCGGGGACGAAGGTATCCTATCTCGCGTAAAAACTCAAGAGAGTGACGCTTGGGCTGCAGGGGGTAGTTTTCGGGGCAGTCGCCGATAAGAGCAATGCTTTTAACCTCGATTTCAATGTTGCTGCTGTTGACCGCGCTGACAATAAGAGTACCACAGACGCTTATGGATGCGCCGATGTGCATCGCCTGGATCTTGTCAAAATCGGCAAGGCTGTCGTTGTAAACAAGCTGAATGGAGTTAAAGCATGTGCCGTCAAAAAAGTCGATAAAGCCCATATTTTTCTGCTTGCGGTGGTTTCTTATCCAGCCGCAAAGCTGCACGGTTTTACCTAAAAATTCTTCTTTTGAAGAATAGATATCCTTTAAAAACATAATTTTCCAGCTCCTAACCGTAAAATGTTTTGTGATTTATTCCCGTCCGTCCCAGCAGTAGGTGCATAGCTGGTCGGCAGGCAAGCCGACAGATTCCA
>JAFRVM010000002.1 GCA_017438505.1 Clostridia bacterium
GAGCTGGATATCCCCGACCTTGCTGCCTCATACCGCAAAACAATCGTGGATATTTTAACGTCAAAATTCATTGCCGCCGCAAAAGAGACGGGCGCAAAGACGCTTGTGCTTGCCGGCGGAGTTTCGGCAAACAGTGAGCTAAGACGCCGTATGACCTCAAATTGCAAAAAAGAGGGCTATGAGCTTTATTTTCCTCCCCTATCTCTCTGCGGAGACAACGCCGAGATGATAGGCGCGCAGGGCTACTATGAATATTTAAACGGCACTGTCGCTGGACTTGACCTAAATGCGCGGGCAAGTCTTTCCATCGAACAAAACTATTCTAACTTTTAGGGTGAAAGATTTATGACGAATTTGCTGATAAATTTGTTTATAGGCAAAAACGCCGACACAAAGCAGGCGGCCGTGCGCACAAAATACGGAACCTTAAGCGGCATTACCGGCTGCGTCTGCAACCTGATTCTTTTTATCGCAAAGCTTATAATCGGTACTCTTTCGGGCAGTATATCCATTACCGCCGACGCTATTAACAACCTCTCGGATATGGGCTCGTGCCTTGTCTCGCTCTTCGGATTTAAGTTCTCCTCACGACCTGCCGACGATAAGCATCCCTTCGGTCACGGCAGATACGAATACCTATCCACCCTTGTTGTGGCAATAATCATACTTGCCGTGGGCATCGAGCTTATCAAAAGCTCTGTCGAAAAGATAATCCACCCCTCCGACGTTACGGTTTCCGTGCCGCTCGTAATAGTTTTACTGCTCTCAATGGCCGTAAAGCTGTGGATGTTCTTCTTCAACCGCAAACTGGGCAAAAAAATATCATCCCAGGTGCTCACCGCCACTGCTTCCGACTCAATAAACGACGTTATATCCACCTTTGCCGTTCTTGTTGCCGCGCTGCTCGGTAAATTCTTCGGTCTGCACCTTGACGGCTATATGGGCGTCGCGGTTGCGATATTTATTATGATTTCCGGCATAGGAATCGTCCGCGAGGCGCTCGGTCCGATACTGGGCGAAGCTCCCGACAAAGAGATGGTGGATAAGCTGAGCTCCCGCGTGCTCTCATACGAAGGAATTTACGGCATACACGACCTTGTTATCCACAACTACGGGCCTTCCAAGTGGATGGCAAGTCTGCACGCCGAGGTGCCCGCCGATGTTGATATTCTTGTCAGCCACGACCTTATCGACCACATAGAGCGTGTCGTTCTGCGCGAGATGGGCATTGACCTTGTTATCCATATGGATCCCATTGTTACCAACGACGCGCGGGTAAACGATATGCGCATACAGGTGGCAAATCTTATACACGATATAAACAGCGAGCTTTCCATGCACGATTTTCGTATGGTAGAAGGGCCCTCGCATACAAATCTCATTTTTGACGTTGTGCTTCCGCATAATGCCCAAATGACAAAAGATGAACTTTTATCCTCTATTGACCGTATGGTAAAAGAAAAGCTGGGAAAGCATTTTCTCACCGTTGTCACCGTAGACCAAGACTACACCTGATACCTTCGTACCACTCCACGCACTTGAATTTTACCCGGTATTTCTCCCCGCTTTCGAGCAGCTCTACCTGCTTGTCCGATAGCGCCTCGCCAAGCGCCGCCCTGTCGTCCGCGGCGGGCAGACACATCTGGGGAAACATCACACACCACCAGTTTTTTCCCTGCGCTTTGCCGATTTTAATTATCAGGGAATCGTAAACTCCCGCGGGCATTGTGATGTCGCCGTAAAATCTTGTATTAAATTCGCTTTTTCCGATATAAACGGCGGCTCGCTGCGAGCTGCCGTTTTTTGCTAAGACCTTATTTGCGGCATTTTCAAAGAGCATGATATTTTCTTCTGCAAGCGCTTTTGCCTGCGTAAGATTTTCCGCCTGTGCAAATAGAAATTCGCTCTCCTTTAAAATTTCATCCCGCACGGCAAGCTTGAGATTCTGATCGTCCTCGCTGTCGGAATTGGCCAGTATATGAAGTCTCATCACCTCGCCGCGCACCGAATCGCACCTGCGCGAAAACCCGCAAAAAGAGAGCAGTATGCAAAATAAAAAGCCTGCCAGAGCTGCCATTTCCCACTTTTTCATTTAAAACACCGTCCGTTTTTTTAGTTACGCCTTGATTATGGGCGTATTTTTTTTTGCTTATTCAATCAGCACATTATTACTTTGATTTCAAACTGCCAATCAATATCCTCCGGCTTGTATTTTTTAGTCGGGTGCCGCAAAAACGCTTCAGTTTGTAAACCGATAATATCGCTCTGCCAGTCTTTTGTTATCTTTTTTGCCGTCGTTTCTATATTCTTTTTTAGCTTTTCCTTAAGCATTTTTTCCGCCTGCCCGTGTGA
>JAFRVM010000327.1 GCA_017438505.1 Clostridia bacterium
ATAGAGGCTATCAACCACGCAAAGGCAGCCGGAGTTTCAATTATTGTCGCTATTAATAAAATGGATAAGCCCAGTGCGGATCCGGATCAGATAAAACAGCAGCTTACCGAATACGACCTCGTTCCCGAAGAATGGGGCGGAGACGTTATCTGCGTTCCCGTTTCGGCTAAAACCGGTATGGGTATTGACGATCTGCTTGAAAACATACTGCTTGTCGCCGAGATGAAGGAGCTCAAAGCCAACCCCAATCGCGCGGCTAAAGGTACAGTTATCGAAGCGCGTCTTGACAAGGGCAGAGGACCCATTGCAACCGTACTTATTCAGAACGGAACGATGCACAGCGGTGATATTGTTGTTGCTGGTACTGCCGTCGGTCGTGTCCGTGCCATGATGAACGACCGTGGAGAAAGGGTAACCGAAGCAGGTCCTTCCGTTCCCGTTGAGATTACAGGTCTTGACGAAGTTCCCACGGGCGGCGATATTGTCAACTGCGTTTCAGATGAACGTCTTGCCCGTGAGCTTGTCGAACAGCGCAGACAGAAGATTAAGGATGAAATCTTCAGCCGTCAGACAAAGATTACCCTTGACAACCTCTTCAGTCAGATGAAAGAGGGAGAAGTTAAGGAACTTAAGATTATAGTAAAGGCTGATGTGCGAGGTTCTGTCGAGGCCGTTACCCAGTCGCTTGAAAAGCTGACCAACGAGGAAGTGCGCGTTCACGTTATCCACGGCGCCGTCGGTGCAATCAACGAGTCGGACGTTATGCTTGCAAACGCTTCAAACGCCATTATTGTCGGCTTTAACGTGCGTCCCGATCCCGTTGCTTCCGAGAACGCCGAGCGTGACGGTGTTGACGTTCGTCTCTATCGCATTATTTACGAGTGCATCGAAGAGATCGAATCTGCTATGAAGGGTATGCTGGCGGCCAAAACCCGCGTTGTTGATCTCGGCCGTGCCGAAGTGCGCCGAGTATACAAGATTTCCTCTGTCGGCACTATTGCCGGATGCTATGTTGTCAGCGGCAAGATCACCCGTTCTGCACTTATCAGAGTGGTGCGCGACGGTATAGTTATTTTTGACGACCAGATTGCATCTCTGCGCCGTGAAAAGGACGACGTTAAAGAGGTCAATACAAACTACGAATGCGGTATACGCCTTGAAAAGTTCAACGATGTCAAGGAAGGCGATTTTCTTGAGGCGTATATCATTGAAGAATACAGAGAAGACTAATTTCAAATTCATTTTGGAGGCATACTGCACATGGCAGGATACAGAATGGACAGAATAAACGAGGATGTTATGCGCGAAATGTGCAGCATTCTCCGCACTTTAAAAGATCCGCGTATAAGCTCTATGCTTTCGGTAGTCAGGGTCGAGGTTACAAACGACCTTTCTTACGCAACCGTTTATGTAAGCGCGCTTGAAGGTCTCGAGGCCGCAAAGGAGTCGGTAAAAGGTCTCAAATCGGCTTCGGGTTATATCCGTCATGAGCTTGGCTCTCGACTTAAACTGCGCCATGTTCCCGAGCTGCGTTTTATCGCAGACAACTCGATTGAAAAAAGCGCCGAGATCGCGGGTATTTTAAATCAGATTAATAACAAATCAACCTCCGGGGGAGAAGAAAATGAAGATAACTGACGCGGCCGATTTTATAAAAAGCTGTGATAACGCCTTTATTTTGACCCACCGTTCTCCCGACGGAGATACACTCGGCAGCGCCTTTGCTCTTTGCAGAATAATGCGCGCGCTGGGCAAAAAGGCTCAGGTTTTGTATGACGGGCAGCTTTACGATAAGTTTGAATATTTGAAAGAAAATCTGCCCGATTTGGAATTTGAGCCCCGGTGCATTATTGCGGTCGATATTGCCGATTCTAAGCTTATTCCCGCGCAGTATCAGAATTACTCGGAAAGCGTGGATTTGTGTCTTGACCACCACGGCTCTAATACAGGCTACGCTAAAAGAACATATGTCGATGAAAAAAGCGCCGCAGCGGGTGAAATTATTTATGAGCTTGCCGAACTTCTGGGCATTATTGACAGCGATATCGCAAAGGCTCTTTACACAGCAATCGCAACCGATACGGGATGTTTTAAGTTTTCGAACACAACACCTAAAACACACCGTATTGCCGCAAAGCTGATGGAATATGATTTTGATTTTTCTGCGGTCAACAGGGCGATGTTTGAATCATTTACAAGGGAAAGAATTAAGCTCGAGCAGCTCTTGCTTTCATCGCTTGAATATTTTGCCGACGGCAGGGGAGTCTGCATGCTTATTTCAAAAGAGATGATGGAACTTTCCGGCGCAAGCGACGATGATATCGAGGGTCTTGCAGCAATTCCACGCTCAATAAAAGGCGTTTATGTCGGTATTACCATGAGGGAAAAGGACGACGGATATAAATTAAGTGTGCGCACTAACCCGCTTGTCAACGCGTGCAGCATTTGTGCCGAAGTGGGCGGCGGAGGTCACCCTGCAGCGGCGGGAGGATTTATTTCGGGAAGCTTAAAGCATGCGAAAGAGACAATAATTGCAATTTCCGAAAAATATATTTCACAGGTAAACTGATGGACGGAATATTTTTAATTGACAAGCCGCAGAACTTTACATCATTTGATGTTGTTGCCAAGATGAAAGGCATACTGCGCACCAAAAAAATAGGTCACGCGGGTACGCTTGATCCTATGGCAACCGGCGTTTTGCCCTTACTGGTGGGAAAAGCCACGAGAGCAATGGAAATATTACCCTGCTCCGATAAAGAGTATATTGCCGGGTTTCGTCTCGGGACGGTCACCGATACCCTTGATATCTGGGGCAAAGTGATAAGCGAAAACGAAGATTTTGACATTGATGAAAGAGAAATCTGCGACAAGCTGAAATGCTTTACAGGAGAAATCGAACAGATTCCGCCAATGTATTCGGCAATGCAGAAGGATGGCGTACGTCTTTACGACCTTGCCCGCAAGGGAATTGAGGTTGATCGCCCGGCAAAAAAGGTTTTTGTATATAATCTTGAGCTTTTGACTTATGATAAAGCATCCGGCGAGGGGCAGCTCAAAGTTAAATGTTCTAAGGGCACATTTGTGCGTACCATAATCTCCGATTTAGGCTCGGCGCTCGGATGCGGAGCGGTTATGATATCTCTGCGCCGCACAATGGCGGTCGGCTTTAGTGAAAAAGACTGCATAACTTTAGAAGAATCTCAGCGGCTTCGTAACGAAAATAAAATCGAAACTGCACTTATTCCTACCGAAAATGCGTTTTTGTCATACGGCAAGGTTAAAGTAACCGGCGCGCAGGCACGCAGATTTATAAACGGGGGAGAGCTTTCGCTCGACAGGGTTTCCCTGCCGGACAGCGGCGTGATTTTCAGAGTTTGCTTTGGCGATACATTTTTGGGACTTGGCAAGGTCAAAGGCAGCGACCTGGCCGTATACCGTATGTTTTATTCCGGAGGTGCCGGATTTGAAAATAACTGATCTGACCGATAACAAAGGCGCCGCAACCGTTATGGCGCTGGGTATTTTTGACGGTCTTCATATTGCTCATACAAAAATTATAGGCTCTGCTGTCGATTACGCAAAAGAGCACGGCTGTGTGCCGGCTGTTTTTACAATCAAAGGCAGTCCCAAGGACAGCTTAAAGCTGATAACAAGGGATATGTTTGACGCGCAGCTTGACAAAATGGGCGTGAATTTTCTGGTTTGTTCCGATTTTGAGGATATCAGGGATCTATCTCCGCTCGGTTTTTTTAACCACCTTACAAACAAATATAATGTAAAGGCTTATTTTTGCGGCTTTAATTTCAGATTTGGTAAAAAAGCCGAGGGCGACTGCGACTTACTTAAAAAAATGTGCGAAGAGCACGGTCTTGAGTGTTTTGTTTTTCCGAAGTATGAAGTTGACGGCGCTCCTGTCAGCTCATCACGCATAAGACAATGCCTTAAAGACGGCGACGCCGAGCTTGCCGCAAAGCTGCTGGGCAGACCGTTTAGCTATAATTTTACTGTGGTTACCGGCAATAAAATCGGGCGGCTGATGCAGACCCCAACTATAAATCAGGTGTTTACCGATGATTTCTGCGTGCCCAAATACGGAGTTTATGCTTCCTATGCCCGCGTTGACGGAAAGGTTTACCATGCCGTTACAAATATCGGAGTCAAGCCCACGGTAGGAGCAGAGCGTCCGCTTTCCGAAACATGGATTGCCGATTTTTCCGGCAATCTGTACGGTAGAAATATTGAGGTCGGAATTTTAAAATTCCTGCGTCCCGAGCAGAAATTTGAATCTATTGAGGCACTGCGGACCGCTATTTTAAATGACGCAAGACACTCGGAAGAGATTTTGCGAAAGATTTTCGGAGAAGTAAAATAAGAAATGTCAGATTACATAGGTTTAACCGAGCGCCGTGAGCGTGATGAAAAATATATGCGTGCGGCAATAGATGCTGCTAAGGCGGCTGAAGAACTTAAGGAAGTTCCCATTGGCGCGGTTGTTGTATGCGGTGATGAGATTATTGCCGCAGGGTATAACACCCGTGAAACTCAAAAAAACGGTCTGCACCATGCCGAGATTATCGCAATTGACAATGCCTGCAAGACTCTTGGGAGCTGGCGGCTTGAAAACTGCGAGCTGTACGTTACTCTCGAACCTTGTCCGATGTGCGCCGGAGCTGTTATCAATTCGCGTATCGGCAGAGTGGTGTTCGGTGCTTACGATAAAAAGGCCGGCTCATGCGGTTCGGTCGTCAATCTATTTGCGCTCGGGTATAATCACACACCCATAGTTTCGGGCGGAGTGCTTAAAGAAGAATGTGCGCAGCTTCTTTCTGATTTTTTTAAAAAATTAAGATAATAATTTCCTTTTTAACACAATATATATTAACTAAGCTTTGGTTAAAGGAGTTAATTTGATAATGGCTCTTGAATATTCGGTTTTGATGCTTGTTTATGCCGGCGCTGACCCGGCGGAGTTTGATTTGTGCCTTGAAAGCATGATGAATCAGACAAGACCTACAAGTGATTTTGTCCTGGTCTGCGACGGTAAACTTACCGCAGAGCTCGACAGAATTGTTGAAAAATATGATACCGCTTACCCGGGTGTGTTCAACATTGTTCGTCTCCAGGAGCATGTGGGAATAGGTCCTGCCGCCCAGAAGGGTCTTTTGCAGTGCAAAAAGGATTATGTTGTCCGCATGGATTCGGATGACATTTCCTTCCCGTACAGATGCGAGACCGAGATGGCGGAGTTTGAAAAAGACCCCGCTCTTGATATGGTGGGCGGATATATTCAGGAGCGCGACCCCGACGGAAATACCTTTGAGCGCGAAGTTCCCCTTGAGCATGAAGATATTTTACATTTTGGAAAAAGACGGTTTCCCTTTAACAATGTTACTATCGCATTCCGAAAAAGCAAGGCAATCGAGATAGGCGGCTACGGTAACTATCAGCGCTGTGAGGACTATGAATTTGTATTCAAAATGCTTTCAAGCGGCGCAAAAACAAAAAATATTGCCGTTCCTCTTGTTTTATGCACCCTTGACGAGGATTCATACAAGCGCAGAAAAAGCTGGACAAATACCTCAAGCAATATAATAGTTCGCAGACATATGTGGAAAAGCGGCTTTTGCAGCTTTTTCGATTACATAATTCCCAGTGCGGCGCAGCTTGGAATGTATATCCTGCCCTCAGGTTTTACAAAAATGCTGTATACAAAGTATCTAAGAAAAAAGGGATAATATGAGCCTAAAATCAAAGCTTTATTCTGTTTACAAAAAGTTCAACGACAGCGCAGTGGTAGCTACGCTGTCGCATTTTTACTATCTTAAAATAAAAAAGAACAGATTTGACGATAAAGCTGAATATGAAAAAGAGAGCAACCCCGGTCTGCCGAAAATCGCAATTGTGTGCGATGAGATGACATACTGGAATTTCAAAGAATTTTGCAATCTGCGCTTTGTCAGACCGGATAACTGGAAAAAGGTTTTAAAAGAGTTTAAGCCCGAAATCTTCCTCTGCGAGTCGGCGTGGTGCGGTATTGACGCTTATCCCGACTGCTGGCGGTGCAGAATATACCGCAACCACAGGGTTTTATTTGAAAACCGCAAAGAGCTTTTGGAAATCCTTGCTTACTGCAAACAAAACGGAATTAAAACCGTGTTCTGGAACAAGGAAGATCCAACTTTTTTCGGAAATAAACAGTACGATTACATAGATACCGCGCTGAAGTTTGACCATATTTTTACCA
This sequence comes from Clostridia bacterium, assembly GCA_017438505.1. Lineage (GTDB taxonomy): Bacteria > Bacillota > Clostridia > Oscillospirales > Acutalibacteraceae > RGIG2835. The sequence goes on from JAFRVM010000327.1 coordinate 6,248, forward strand.
CCTGCGCCGAATGTGTTGAAAAATACAAGGCTCTCGGAGCTAAAAATGTTCAGCCGCTTATGTTCGGCTTTTCGCCCGCTCTTTTTAACGATAAGAAAATGAGCCGAAAGGAAAACTGCGCTGTCTTTGCCGGAAGCTGGTACGCCGACGCTCCCGAGCGCTGCCGTGATATGGAAAAGCTCTTTGATATGATTTTGGATAAAGGAATAGAGCTTCGCATTTACGACAGACACTACGGTATAAATAACGCCAATTTTACATTCCCGGAAAAATATCAGCCCTTTGTTCATCCGGCTGTTCCTTATAACAAAATCAATGAGATTTTCAAAGATGTGCGGTATGCAGTAAATATTAATACCGTCAAGGATTCTTCGACCATGTTTGCCCGCCGTGTTTTTGAGCTTATGGCCTGCGGCAAATGCATTATAAGCAACGAATCCAAGGGCATGCGCGAGATATTTGGCGACGGCGTATGGTTTGCCGGTGAGGATTTTGATTTTGATCATCTTGACGAAATCTGTGAGCGCAACAAAGAGACGGTATTGCGCGAACATTCCTTTAAGGCGAGAGTTGAGCAAATTATTAATTCATTGTAAATAATTTGTTTTGCGACAAAAACTGTTGCATTTTTCGTTTTTATGATATAAAATACAATTAACAAACATAGGAGGTGCTTTTTAATGGCTTTTAAAATTACCGACGCTTGCATTTCTTGCGGTGCTTGTGCTGCAGAATGTCCTGTAGGTGCTATTTCTGAGGGTGATTCCCAGTACGAGATCAATCCCGATGTTTGCATCAGCTGCGGCGCTTGTGCTGCAACTTGTCCTGTTGAGGCTCCTACTGAGGAGTAATTGTTCAGGCAATTGTTTATGGCGGAGCGCATATATTGCGTTCCGCCTTATCATTTTAAAAATGTCGGTGGTTGTATGCTTGATTGTGAACGTGCCGAATATCTGGGCGCGGGGATATACGCTTATATTAACCCAAAACACCGTTTTGGTACGGACGCGCTGCTGCTTGCCGATTTTGCTTCGCCGAAAAAAGGAGAGCGTGCCTGCGATCTCGGTACTGGCTGCGGAATAATTCCGCTTTTGTGGGCAAGAGCGCCTAAACTTCTGCACAGCTACGGTGTTGAAATTGACTCCGAAGCTGTCGATTTGGCAAAACGCTCGGCACAAAAGAGCGGAATGGTTAACAGGCTTACATTTATCAACGCTGATTTAAGGGATAACCTGCCCATTGAAAACGCAAGTCTCAGTCTTGTTACCTGCAATCCGCCCTATTTTACATCGGATTCGGGCGTTTCAAGCGCCGACCCGGTAAGGGGTACGGCAAGGCACGAGCTTTTTTGTGATATAAACGATGTCGCGCAGTGCGCGGCAAGACTTCTTAATTTTTCAGGCAGGCTTTGCGTCTGTCAGAGACCCGAAAGACTTGTGGATACGGTTACCGCTATGCGCTTTGCAGGAATTGAGCCGAAAAAAATCCGCATGGTTGCTCAAAAAAGAGATAAAGAGCCGTGGCTTATGCTGATTGAGGGCAGGAAAGGTGCAAAAAACGGGATACGTTTTGACCCGCTGTTCCGCATTTATGATGACGACGGAAAATATACCCCGCAAATGGAAGAACTTTACAGACTTTACAGGGAGGAACCGTGTTGAGTGGAAAACTGATTTTGGTCGGAACACCCATCGGAAATCTGGGTGATTTTTCGCCCCGTGCGGTTTCGGCACTGCAGGAATGTGATTTTATAGCCGCCGAGGATACAAGAGTAACCCTTAAACTGCTTAATCATTTTGAAATAAACAAGCCTCTTATAAGCTATTATGAGCATAATAAGAGGGAAAGAGAAAAAAATATCTGTGACAGGATTCTTGCGGGTGAGACCTGCGTGCTGGTTTCCGATGCAGGTATGCCTGCTATAAGCGACCCCGGGGAGGAACTTGTCGTTGCCTGCGCACGTCTCGGCATTGAGGTCGGCGTTGTGCCCGGTCCGACAGCCGCTATTACCGCGCTTACGCTTTCGGGACTTCCCACCGGACGATTTACCTTTGAGGGATTTTTAAGCGTTTCCAAAAAGAGCAGAAAAGCTCATCTTGAGGAAATAGCACGCGAGACCCGCACAATGATTTTTTACGAAGCACCTCATAAGCTCAGGTACACTCTTGAGGATTTGTACAATACTCTGGGAGACAGAAAAATAGCTATTGTCAGAGAGCTTACAAAAATCCACGAAGAAGTTTTCCGCACAACGCTTTCGGAAGCTATAAAATATTATGAGGAGCAAAACCCGAGAGGGGAGTATGTGCTTATTATCGAGGGCGCTCAGCCTGCCGAAACTGAGAGCTCCTATACCCTTGAGCAAGCGGCGCAGATTGCCGAGGATTTAATTAAGGATGGAATGTCCGCCTCCGACGCTGCCAAGGCTGCAGCGGTCAGGAGCGGACTTAAAAAGAGAGATATTTACAGTTTTATTACCAAAAAATAAGGAAAGGGATTGATTGCTATTAACGGGTTTTTTAAATTTTTAGGAGTTTCTGCTACTCTTGCCGGCGCGGCTTATCTTGCATATAAAATGTATGATAAAAAGTTTATTGATAAGCTGCTTGACGTTGACGACGATGAATTTGAGGTCTATGACGACAGATTTGAAAATGACGATATAGAGTTTTTCGATTCTGAAGCCGCTGAGGAAATCAGCGATGATGTAAAAGAGATTTTCGAGCAGCCCGAAGAGGAAGAGTACCTTTCCAGGGAAGAATTAATTGAGGCCGAGGGCGATAACGAAGAGGATATCGATTCAATAATTCAGTAATTTTATGCGCACAAAGGCGGAAAAATACACGCTGTTTTTCCGCCTTTTGTTACACTGAATAAATTGCAAAAAAATATTATATTTTTCTAAAAAAAGTATTGACAATTCTTTCCGAATAGTGTATACTAACAAAGTCGCTTGAGGGAGAGTCTCGGGCGGCAAGGCAGAGATGGGAGCATAGCTCAGCTGGGAGAGCACCTGCCTTACAAGCAGGGGGTCACAGGTTCGAGCCCTGTTGTTCCCACCAAGTATGGCCCGGTAGTTCAGTTGGTTAGAACGCTAGCCTGTCACGCTAGAGGTCGACGGTTCGAGCCCGTTCCGGGTCGCCACTTTTGCCTCTGTAGCTCAGTTTGTAGAGCAGGGGACTGAAAATCCCCGTGTCGATGGTTCGATTCCGTCCGGAGGCACCAAGATTTGCGGATGTAGCTCATCTGGTAGAG
>JAFRVM010000328.1 GCA_017438505.1 Clostridia bacterium
CTCGGCAAAATGGATCCGCAGTGGTGTTTTAACTTTTTCGGTGATAATAATGCTTACGCGTTCTATCGCTCGGATAAGCTCATCCGTCTGAACATCAGCAAGCATCGGAAAACTCTGAGGGACAAACCTCTTGTAGTCAAGAAATTCACCGACAAGCAGGTTTGAAAATACCGCGCTTCGGTCGCTTGCAAAGCTCGCCCTGTTTCCTTGCTTGTAAATCAAAATATCCTCGCCGTCCAGTTTCAGCACCTCACTGAGTGCCTTTGCCGGGACAATGAAGCTTGTTACCTCGCTGCTGTCTTTTATTTGCTCGGCTCGGATTGCCAGCCTGAACCCGTCACACGCAACAAGCTTTAGCTCATTGCCTTTGATTTCAAATTTAACGCCGCTGTGGACGCTGTTATCACCGCTTACAGCAAAGACCGTTTGACGTATCATGGATTTCAATATCTCTGCCGGGAGCATAATCGGGCTTTCTTCGTTTAAGTTCTGAATAGCCGGAAAATCCTCCGCACTCATGCCGATTATGCTGTATTGCGCTCCGCCGCCCTTTATCTGCACCATATTTTTGCTGTCGGCTTGAATTTCTACGGTTTCGCCCGGAAGCTTCTTCAAAATCTCCGAAAGCGTTTTTGCTTCTATAACGACGCTGCCGGCTTCCGGGATCTTTGAATCGCAAATCGCCGAAACGCCGAGTTCAAGGTTAAATCCCGTTACGTTAACTGTACCGTCCGCCGCTTCCAGCAGAACGCCCTTTGTTATCGGCAGCTGTCCGTTTGCCGCCGACGCACAGCGCGACACGGCGGCTGACAGCTCTTTTGTGTAGCAGTTGATTTTCATTTTTACACCTCTTTGATCCGTATTCCGTATTTTTGCAGCATAAGCTTTCGTTTGATGATATAATCCTTCGTCTTGACACCTTTGGTATCTTCAACGACCGTTTTTCCGTCTTGTCCGTAGACGAAATCGGCGATATATGTAACCTCGCGTTCGACGCACTTTTTGCCGTCATATTGTTTCGGGACAAGCTGAAATCTGACCTGCCGCCGCAAATTCCTGATTTCTCCGGCGCGTTCCAATAATCGAAGCTCGGCGTACCGCTCCGCTTCTTTTTTGCTGTCAAATGTAATGCCGTCAAGGACGGTTTTTTTATTGTGGTATTTTCTCATTGCCAATCTCCATAAAATCAAACAGCGTAGGAACATCTTGCTCCGCTTCAACTTCTCTCAGGTACCCGATTCCATCTCTGAAATAGTCCGGGTTTAACTCAACGCCATAGCCTTTTCTGCGCATTTTCAATGCCATATACGGCACCGTCATTATTCCGCCGAACGGATCGAAAACAACATCTCCTTCGTTGCTGTACCTGTTGATGATTCGCTCGACAATATCAAGCTGTAAAGGACAGACGTGCAGCTGTTGCTTCCTGCGAGACTGCGATGTATTAAGAGTTCGCATACGGTTGATGTCGTCCCACACTTCATCAGTCCAGCTTCCGGGAGCAACCACCATAAATACAGCCGGCAGCTTGCCTTTTTCGTCTAACGATTTTGCAAGTGCTATGTGTTCTGTATAATCGTAAACTGCTGATCTCGAATACTTTCTGTATGCTTTTTGCAGCCTGTCAATCGGCATATTGACAAAATCCTCTTTTTTTAGCAGCTGATCTCCGCTCGACCGCCAGAATCCGTGTGCATCAATCTGCCATTGAGCGCGTGTATATTCGTCTTTGCTTTTTGAAACCGGCGTATCTGCATAAGCCTTTGTATGGTCTGTCGGCAATTTTCGGAAAAGCAGTATGTATTCCGGACAACCAACGCCCATCTTTGTGCCGTCCTTGCATTGTTCCGTCCACCCGAGCCGATAAGTCTGATTATTTTCCCGTACAACATCTGTCACGACCGTAATCATTCCGAAATACTGAAAGCCGTGCTTCATGTAATGCTCAATGCACAGAGCGTGGAACGGTTCAATCGTCGGCATACCCGTACCTGTTGCATTACCAAACAATACACGGTCTTTTACGTGAATTGCCGCAACCCGTCCCGGTTTGAGAACCCTCAGTAAATTCGGCGTCAGATAGTCCATCTGCCGGAAGAAGTGTTCTGTATCTTCGTTATGCCCGAAGTCGTTGTAATTCGCTGAATATTCATAATGGTTCCCGAACGGAATAGATGTGTGTATTAAATCAACGCTGTTTTCTTCCATTCGCGCCGCTTCATCAACACAATCATTAAGCACGGCCATAAAGTTCCTTCCGGTGACTTCCACTCTCTCAATGCCTTTCTTTCTGTTGATTTTCGCGAGATATACTGTATCAAGACCATAATCCCGGATGATCTCGCGCATTTTCTGTGCAAGGTAGTTGTGTCTTTCCCATTTTTCCATTAAAGCCTTGTAGATTTCCTGTTCCGCCTGCGTATAGATGATGTCGATAATAACGCGCTCTGTTTGCAAAAATCTATATATACGGTGAATTGCCTGAATAAAGTCATTGAACTCATAGTCAATGCCGATAAAAATTGCACGGTGACAATGCTTTTGGAAATTACAGCCCGACCCAGATAATGACTTTTTTGTAGCAAAATACTGTATACCTCCATTGGAAAAAGCAACTGTTCTTTTCTCGCGCTCGTCATAATCCATTGAACCGTAAATATCTACCACCGAAGGGATCTGTTTGAGAATTTCGCGCCGCTCTTCCTCTCGGTCGTGCCATAAGATAAAATGATCATTGGGCGCGGCTTTTACTATTTCCGCCGCCTTCGCAACACGCGCGGCAATTGAGTTCTTTTTTTCAGCCGCCGCGTCAGAAAGCGAAACTCCGGCGTCTCTCATCAGTTTAAATTGACCGTCACGGTCAACCGGAAGATTCGTCATATCCGCCTGTATAATATGTGTCCTCACTTCAAGAGGGGGTAAATCGTACCCGGTATCATCAAATCCTAAATCGGACGGCTTTGTTATGAACAACGCCCACGACGCTAACCATAGCCAGAAGTCTTTTTCTCTGTTCGGGTAAAGCGTCAGATTGTTTGCTTTGGTGCTGTCGCGCTGGAAGAATCGCGTCAATGCCTGCCCGGTGTCCATCACCTCAAGAAATCCGGCATAATGTATCAGTTCCTTGTAGCGATTCGGGGACGGCGTTGCCGTTGCAACTATTTTGTATTTCACGCCCTTGAATTTATCAAGAAACGTCTGATATGTTTTGCTCCCGAATGAGCGTAAAACAGCCGCTTCATCTAAACAGCAGGCGGTGAAATATGTCGGGTCGATGTCGCCATCTCTGACACGTTCATAGTTAGTCATAAGAATCGGCGCGTCTGTCGCGGCAATTTCTTCCATGTTTCTAACATAAACCGGAGCGTCGATATGCAGTAATTCAACAGCGTCATGTTTAAATTCCTGCTTTACACCGAGCGGAAGAACAATTATAGCCTGTCCGCCCTGATGTTGCGTCACAATACGGCAAAACTCCAGCTCCTGTGCCGTCTTACCCAGACCGAAGCTTTCAAACAGCGCTCTGCGTCCGCCCTTTACAGCCCACTTGACGGCAAGTCTCTGATGCGGCTTAAGTGCTGAATTTATCTCCGAATCATCAATATCAAATCCGCTCTCCGGTGCGATCTCTATCTTTGTGTCTATATATTCATCGTAGGTCACGTTCTCACTTCCTTTTTTTCTCATAAATCAGCGGTTCGTTTGACCGTCGTTTAAATTCGTCGAGATCATAGGATCGCTCGTTGCCGTTACCGACAGGCTGTTGCTTGGGCTTAGTTTTGTTGCGGTATGTATTC
>JAFRVM010000329.1 GCA_017438505.1 Clostridia bacterium
TATAAGCTCGCATGGGGAACGATACTGAGCGTCATAATTGCCCTGGCGGCCGACATCATTTTAAAGTGGGTGGAAAAACTGACGCAAAAAAGGGCAAAACAGGCGGCATAGCTGTAATATTGGCAAGGAGATTTTATTATGACCGACGCGCAGATAAAAAAGGTTTGTCAAAATTTTGAAATTCCCGCGCAGGCAGTCGGGCTGCTTGATTTTTTCTTTGAGCCCGAGGAGCTTGATTTAATATTAAATAACGGCGGCAAAACCTTTACCGCGAAAGAAATCGGCAGTGATTTTGCCGCGCGCCAGTATTGCAGGGGCGTAATTTCGAAAACCGATGAGACAGGTAAAACCTACCGTCTTAACACCTTTTACTATTTTCTTGACGTGTTCGCCGTAGGCAGAAGGGAAAAATATCAGACCCTGCCTACCGATACGCGCCGAAAACTGGACGACTGGTATTTTGACGCATATATGCAGACTCTTGACAGCTCATCGGACGCGCCCACCTCGGACAAGGTGCTTCCGCTTTCGGAAATGCTCGAAAAAATAGATTCCGACGACCGTCCGGTCTATCTAAACTGGTGCGACTGCCGCACGCTTACAGGCGAGTGCGGACTGCCGACCCGCACCTGCATTACATACAAAAACGGAATAAACAGCTTTGCGGATAGGGGACTTTCGGAGCAGATAGACAAAGAGCGGGCAAAAGAGATTGTTATAGAGACCGACAAAGCGGGACTTATGCACACAAGCGCAATGGGCGGAATATGCAACTGCTGCGGTGACTGCTGTTATCTCTTCCGGGCACAGAAAAGGCTGAAAAGCGTCGGAAAATGGCCCGCTTCCGATTATATGGTACATTTTTCCGCGCAAAAATGCGTTTTGTGCGGAAAATGCATCGTCCGCTGTCATTTCGGAGTTTTTGAGAGGGAAAACGGAAAAATCAGATTTAATCCCGAGGGGTGCGTCGGCTGCGGACTTTGCGTAAACACCTGTCCTAAAGCCGCGCTCAGTCTTATCGACAGAAACACGCAGCAGTGAGTGAGGGAAGATATTATGAGCTATAAGGCCTATGAGAAAAAAGGGCTTGGTTTTACAACAAGACAGCTTCACGCCGGCTACAACCCGGGCGAGCATTACCGTTCGAAGGCCGTCCCCATTTATCAGACGGCAGTATTTGAACTGGGTGATTACGAGCGGTGCGTCCGGCTGTTTGAGTACGCCGAGGAGGGGCACTCCTATGTGCGTTTCTCAAACCCGACAAATCAGGTGCTCGAGGAGCGCCTTACATCTCTTGAGGGCGGAGCCGCGGCGGTCGCCTTCGGTTCGGGCATGGCGGCAATTTCAAATACCCTTTTAAATCTTGCCCATGCGGGCGATGAGATTATAGCCGTTAAAACGCTGTACGGAGGCAGTACCAAGCTTTTTAACAACACCTTTCCCGATTACGGAATACATACAAAATATGTTGAGGACGAAAACGATATTGAGTCCTACCGAAAACTTATTACCGACAAAACAAAGGCTATTTATCTTGAGTGTCTGGGCAACCCCTGCATCAACATTATAGATATCGAGGAGGTCGCCCGCCTTGCCCATGAGCACGGAATTCCGGTCATTATGGACAACACCTTTGCCACGCCCTACCTGTTTCGTCCCTTTGAGCACGGCGTTGATATCGTGTGCTATTCGGCTACAAAGTACCTTTCAGGTCACGGCGTTGTGATTGCCGGCATAGCGGCGGAAAAGGGCGGATTTGACTGGCTGGGCGGCAGATTTCCCGAATTTGAGACCTTTTATAACGAAAACGTTTCATATATGGGCGATGAGGTGCTGAGGCGCGAGATGTTTACAAAACGCCTGCGCATGCGCTACCTTACCGACCTCGGTGCCCACATGAGCCCTCAGACGGCGTTTTATATTCTGCAGGGAATGGAGACACTTTCACTGCGAATGGAACGCCACGTCGCAAACGCGCGCAAAATCGCGGAATTTTTAGAAAATCACCCTTCCGTCAGGGCGGTATCCTACCCGGGGCTTAAAAGCAGTCCATACCACTCGCTTTCGGAAAAATATTTCCCCAAAGGACCGGGCGCAATGATGGCGATAAGGGTAAACGGCGGTCAGCAGGCGGCGCTGA
>JAFRVM010000330.1 GCA_017438505.1 Clostridia bacterium
AGGACGATTTTATGCGCCGTATGATAACCGCAAGACTGCGGGTTTCGGCAAGAGCGTTTTCGGACATAGGGGAGATTTTTGAGCTTGTGTCCGAAAAGTCTAACAGATTTCCCGGCAGCTCGGCAAAACCCTCGTCTAAAGCAGGCGCATGCGCAAGCTGTCCCAAAAGGGCGATATGCGGCGCACTGCCCTCCTATCAGAAGGCAATAAAACAGGCGCGGGCTTTAGATTTTGAAAGCAAGGATTTTTCCGAAAAGCTTTTGCCCGATTTCTTTTTGGAAAACTGTCAAAAGCCCGATGCTCTGGCGGTAAGTCTTTTACGCGAGCACATGGGCAGTGCTGCCGAAAAAACCGTAAAAAAAAGAGCCGCCGATATGCAGACGGCAATCTCGGGGCAGTTTATAGCCATAAGCAGGCTTTTTGACGATATGACGGGAGAACTGGTAAATTTCGGTGTGTACAAACCTGCCGAGGCGGAAAAGATCGAAAAAGAACTTCAGGCGGACGGCATAACGCCTCAAAATGTTATTTGCAGACGTATGCGTGGAGAAAAACTGGCGGTGGAAGCCGACGGGTATTCACGCTTTGACGAGAAAAAGACAAAAAAAATAATCGACAGCGCAGTGAAAAATGTTATGGGGAGTGGGTTGTCCGCTCCGCTTTTCAGCTATGATAAAGGTCGATTTTTATACAGGGGCGGTCAGCGGGAAAGATTTGAGATTTCCTGCGGCGTGGCTCAGCACAGCAAAAATAATTCCCGCTTTTGCGGCGACAGCTATAACTTTTTTTATGACGGCAAGGGCGGCGCTGTGTTTATACTGAGCGACGGTATGGGCACGGGCGGCAGCGCGGCGGTGGACAGCGCGGCGGTGTGCGGACTTTTCTCCCGTATGGTAATAGCGGGAGCGGGATTTAAAAGCGCCCTGCTTATGGTCAATTCCACCCTGCTCGCCAGACCCGACGAGGAGAGCGCGGCGACCGTGGACGCATGCTTTGTTAATCTTTACACAGGCAAAGCCAATTTTATAAAAGCCGGCGCGCCCTATACTTATATTAAATATGAAGACGGAAACGAATTTTTGAATATGGAATCTCTGCCGGTGGGCATTTTAGAAGGCGTAAGCTATGCCCAAAAGGAGCTTGATTTGTCAGGCGGGGCTACCATAATAATGATGTCCGACGGTGCGGCGGAGAATCTTTCGGAGTTTTCGGGCAATGCGGCAGATAAATACGAACTTTTATCCGCGCAGGACATGGCTGAGCGGCTGCTGCAAAAATGTCTGCTCGCGCAGGGAGGGCAGGAGGACGACCTGACGGTTGCCGTTCTTAAACTGAAGCGTTCCGCCGAGGAGGACACAAAATCGGATAAAAAAACCGCGTAAAAATAAATAAGACTGTGAGAAGGGGAGTCTCACAGTCTTATTTAGTCAAAAAAAGTTAAGAAGGAAAAATAAAGGTTTATCTCTTTATTTGCATTGTAGCACACTGTCCGGTAAAATAAAAGGAACAATTCTGTAACAATTGCTACAATTTTGTAACCTTTTTCCCTTTTTCGGTCGGCAAAAAGGAAAAACATTGAATATAGCAAATTTTTTTGTTGACAAAGAGGCCCGGAGTACTTATAATATACAGAGTGAGTATGAGGTGTAGTATGCTTTTAGAACTGAAACAACTTTTTCAAATTGAAGGAACTCGCCTCGAAATCAATACCGATTTCGATTGGTCGGATAAAGACTTAGGCGGTATTTGTCCCTTTACCTCTCCCGTAAAGGTACGCGGAGAGATATTCAACCGTACCGGTCTTGTCACCCTGACCATGACGGTAGACTTTGTTTACAGCGCTCCGTGCGACAGGTGCGGGACGCAGACTGAGCTTGGTTACAGCATGAAGTTCGACCACCTCCTCGTTTCCGCTCTTGAAGGGGAGGATGAGGGCGAATATCTTGTTCTGGACGGTTACAGTCTGGATCTCGACGAGCTTGCTTTTTCGGACGTTTTATTAAATTTGCCCGCAAAGCACCTCTGCAACGAGAATTGCAAGGGGCTGTGCCCACAGTGCGGCGTCAACCTTAATGTTTCTCAGTGCTCCTGCAAAACGGATGATGTTGACCCGAGGCTTGCGGTTCTTAAAAAACTATTGGAAGAAGATTGATATGTGTTTTCGGCAAGGAGGTGCTGAATAATGGCTGTTCCCAAAAGAAAAACTTCTCACGCAAAGAAGAACTCAAGACGTTCAAGCGTTTGGAAGCTGCAGGCTCCCACTCTCGTAAGATGCCCGCAGTGCAACGAGTACAAAGCTCCTCACCGTGTATGCGGCAATTGCGGTTATTACAAAGGCAGACAGGTAGTTGTAGTTGAGGACTAAGAAGCCGAATCGGGAGGATGAAAATCCTCCCTTTTTTTTGCTTGTCGTGTAATCCGATAAAAAAGGAGTGCGAAAAATGTCGGTCAAAATTGAGAATGTAGCTCGCGGCAGTTATTGCGCCAAAGCCGGCATCGCACCGGGGGATATTCTTGTTGCCATAAACGGCAACGAGATAAACGATATTCTGGATTTTCGCTTTTACGAAACCGACAGGCACTGCACACTGACTGTTGAAACCGACGGAAATGAGCGAACCGTGGAAATCGAAAAGGGGCAGTACGACAGCCTTGGGCTCGATTTTTCCACCTACCTGATGGACAAGCAGAAAAGCTGCACCAATAAATGCATTTTCTGCTTTATCGACCAGCTCCCGAAAGGAATGAGGGAGAGTCTTTATTTTAAGGACGACGACTCCCGACTTTCATTTTTATTCGGCAATTACATTACTCTTACCAATTTGACCGACAAGGACATCGACCGCATTATTAAGATGAAAATCAGTCCGGTCAATGTTTCGGTACATACCACCGACCCGCTTCTTCGCTGTAAAATGATGAACAACCGTTTTGCCGGAGATAAGCTTAAATATCTCAAAAGACTTGCCGACGCGGGTATAAAGATAAACTGCCAGCTTGTGCTCTGCCCGGGAATAAACGACGGGCAGCAGCTTGTGCGCAGTCTTACCGACCTTTCATACCTTTATCCCGCTGTCGAAAGCGTAGCATGCGTGCCTCTCGGTCTTACGAAATACCGCGAGGGGCTCGAGCCCCTTGTTCCCTACAACGAGCAGACCGCCGCAGCGGTAATCGACACCGTGGAAGAGCTTGGAGGCATGATGCTCGAGAGCGTAGGCACAAGACTTTTTTACCCTTCGGACGAATTTTACATACTTGCAAACAGACCGCTGCCTGACCAGTCTTTTTACGAGAGCTACCCACAGCTTGAAAACGGAGTGGGTATGCTCACCCTGCTTGAAAACGAGTTTTCCGACGCTCTTGAGAGCAGAGAGCCCGACGACATACAGCGTTCGGTGTGCATAGCCACCGGCGAAGCGGCATATCCGTATATTTGCCGTCTTGTGGATATGGCAAAGGAAAAATGGCGGGGTCTTGATTGCAATGTGTTTTTAATAAAAAACGACTTTTTCGGTCCTCTTATTACTGTTGCCGGACTTGTGACCGGCGGGGATTTACTTAAAAATTTGCAGGGAAAATGCAGCGCAAAAAAGCTGCTTATTCCCGCGGTAATGCTTCGCAGCGAGGGCGATCTGTTTCTCGATTCGGTCTCGGTGGATGACGTGGAAAAAGCCCTCGGTATTCCCGTCACCGCTGTTCCCAACGACGGCTGGGAGCTGCTGGACGCATTGCTTGACGACTGATATTAAGGAGGCGAGAGGCTAATGGCTAAACCTGTCGTTGCCATTGTGGGCAGACCTAATGTGGGAAAATCCACCTTGTTTAATAAGCTCACGGGCAAAAGACTTTCTATTGTAGAGGATACTCCCGGCGTAACCCGCGACCGCATTTACGGCGACTGCGAGTGGCTGGGTCACTCCTTTCTGCTTGTGGATACGGGTGGCATAGAGCCCTTTTCTGACGATATAATCCTCTCTCAGATGCGTGCGCAGGCACAGCTTGCCATCGACACCGCCGATGTTATAATTTTTGTAACCGATATCCGCACCGGAATTGTCTCCTCCGACGAGGAGATTGCCGCCATGCTTCAGCGCTGCGGCTGTCCGGTCATTCTGTGCGTTAACAAGTGCGATACGGTGGGAGAATTTCCGCCCGAATACTACGAGTTTTACAATCTCGGTCTGGGCGACCCCTTTGCCGTATCTTCCGTTCACGGTCACGGCACGGGCGAGCTTTTGGACGAAATACTAAAATACCTGCCCGAGAGCGAGGAGCAGGAGACCGACGACGATAACATAAAGGTTGCGGTAATAGGCAAGCCCAACGCCGGCAAATCCTCGCTTATCAACAAGATTACGGGCGAGCAGAGGGCGATCGTTTCGGATATCGCAGGAACTACCCGCGACGCTATCGACTCTTACGTTGAAAACAAATACGGCAGATTTACATTTATAGATACCGCCGGACTGCGCAGAAAGAGCCGTGTGGACGATAATATTGAAAAATACAGCATAATCCGCGCAAAAATGGCTATTCAGCGAGCGGGTGTATGTGTTATAATGATTGATGCAACCGAAGGGTTTACCGAACAGGACTCAAAGGTTGCGGGACTTGCTCACGAGGAGGGCAAGGCGTGCATTATCGCCGTAAACAAGTGGGACGCCGTCGAAAAAGACGACAAAACCATGCAGGAATTTCGCAAAAAGCTTGAGGTCGATTTTTCATTTATGTCATATGCCCCGATAATTTTTATCTCGGCAAAAACAGGGCAGAGAATAGACCGCCTTTACGAGCTTATAAAGTACACCTATCAGATGAACACCATGCGCATAAGCACTGGTACTTTAAACGATATTCTTGCCGAGGCCACGGCGCGTGTTCAGCCGCCCAGCGATAAGGGCAAGAGACTGAAAATCTACTATATGACCCAGGCTTCGACATGTCCGCCTACCTTTGTCTGCTTTGTAAACAAAGCAGATCTGTTCCATTTCTCCTATCAGCGATATCTTGAGAACAGAATAAGAGACACCTTTGGACTTGAGGGAACGCCCATACGCTTTGTTATAAGGGAACGCGGAGAAAAATCGGGCTCAAAATAAAAACAGGGGGAAGAAAAATGGTAATATCCGACCTTTTCCACTTTTTGTCTTACTATTGGATTGCTTTTATTTTAACTGCGATTGCAGCCTACCTGCTCGGCAGCATCAACTTTGCAATTCTTACGACACAGCACTTTGAAAAAACCGATATCCGCAACAGCGGAAGCGGCAATGCGGGAATGACCAACGTAATGCGCTCGGTAGGCAAAAAAGCCGGAATCATAACATTTGTGGGCGATATCGCCAAGGGCGCCGTTGCTGTTATGGCGGGATATCTTATCTTCTGGGCCTTTACCGGCAAAGAGCTCGACAGCGTAAGCAGAGCTTCACTCTGCCTGCTCGGAGCGTATATAGCGGGATTTTTTGATATCATAGGTCACGTTTTCCCCGTATTTTTCCAGTTCCGAGGCGGCAAGGGAGTTGCCACCTCGGTAGGTATAATGGCATTTGTCGACTGGCGCTCATTCCTAATAGTTTTTGCCGTGTTTTTAATTGTTGTCCTGCTTACAAAGTATGTGTCGGCGGGCTCGGTGCTGGGAGCAATTACCTTCCCGATATCTGTATATTTTTTAAACCGAAAGTCGGAATACTCCGCCGCAAACGAGTTTTACCTTACGGTTATGACGGTTGTGGCCGCGCTTATCGGTCTTATTGTAGTAATAAAGCACAAGGATAACATAAAACGTCTTTTAAGGGGCGAGGAATCCAAATTTACCATCAAAGGAGAAAAGAAAAAATGAGCGGGAGAAAGGTTGCCGTTTTAGGCTCCGGAGGATGGGGCACAGCGCTTGCGCTTGTCGCTTACGCCGCCGCAAACGAGGTTACCCTGTGGTCGGCATTCAAAGAGGAAATTGATGAAATAGCTTTAAACGGCGAAAATAAGCTTCTGCCGGGAATTGTTATTCCCAGAGATATGAAGCTTTCATATAAAAAAGAAGATTTGAAGGACGCCGAAATATGCATTGTCGCCGTTCCCTCCAACGTAATAAGAACGGTGCTTCGGCAGGTCAGGGATTGCATATCCCCCGACTGCATTTTGGTCAATGTCGCAAAGGGACTTGAAGAGGAAACGCTCCTGCGCCTCTCTCAGGTAATAAGTCAGGAGCTGCCTGATAATAAGGTGGCGGTGCTCTCCGGTCCTTCTCACGCCGAGGAGGTCGCCCGCAGCGTTCCCACAACCGTGGTTGTCGCCTGCGACGACAAGGAGGTCTGCGAGACAGTTCAGAAAACCATGACCGGACGAAATTTCCGCATATATATCAACAAGGATATCGTCGGCGTGGAGCTGGGCGGAACAATAAAGAACGTAATTGCTCTTGCCGCGGGTATCTGCGACGGCTACGGCTGCGGCGACAACACAAGGCCGCCCTTATGACCCGAGGCATAAACGAGATTGTCGCACTGGGCATAAAAATGGGGGCGAGAATGTCCACCTTCGGCGGACTTGCAGGCATCGGCGACCTTATAGTTACCTGTACCAGTATGCATTCGCGCAACCGCAGAGCGGGTATTTTGATAGGCCAGGGATGCCCTGCCGCTGACGCCGTGCGCAAGGTCGGCACTGTTGAGGGCTACTACGCCACAAAAACCGTTTACGAGCTTGCAAAGCGCGAGGGCGTTGAGCTGCCGATTGTCGAGCAGTGCTACGATGTTCTTTTTAACGGAAAAACGCCCGAAACCGCAATAAGAACGCTTATGAACAGACCTGCCGGAAACGAGATTGCATTTCTCGGCTGATAAAATAATTGGGAGTGCGAACATTAATGAGCGAAATCAAACCAAGAGAAAATTTAAGAAATATTGCTATAATTGCCCACGTTGACCACGGCAAGACCACACTTGTTGACCAGCTTCTGCGCCAGAGCGGGATTTTCAGGGCAAACGAGCAGGTAAGCGAGCGCGTAATGGATTCCGGCGACCTTGAAAAAGAGCGCGGAATTACCATTCTTTCAAAAAACACCGCCGTAATGTACAAGGATACCAAAATAAATATTGTCGACACCCCGGGACACGCTGATTTCGGCGGCGAGGTCGAGCGTATTCTTATGATGGTTGACGGCGTTCTGCTGCTTGTCGACGCCTTTGAGGGTTGTATGCCCCAGACCCGCTTTGTACTCAACAAGGCTCTGTCGCTCGGCAAAAAGCCTATTGTTGTAATAAATAAGATCGACCGTCCCAACGCAAGACCGGCCGAGGTTATTGACGAGATTCTAGACCTGTTTATCGAGCTTGGTGCGGACGACGACCAGCTTGAGTTCCCGGTCGTTTATGCTTCCGCAAGGGACGGCTACGCTTCGTACACTCCCGACCAAAAGGGCGAAAATATGGAGCCCGTTTTTGAGACTATACTGAAAGAAATTCCCGCTCCCTGCGGCGAGCTTGACGGTCCTACACAGGTACTTTTCTCCAACATCGACTATGACGATTATGTAGGCAGAATAGGCATCGGCAGGGTAGAGCGCGGCACCATAACCCACGGTCAGACGGTCACCGTATGCAACGAGCAGGGTGACAGAAGAAACGTAAAGGTTTCCCGCCTGTATCAGTTTGAGGGCCTAAAGCGCGTTGAGGTCGAGAGCGCTCAGCTCGGAGATATAATAGCTGTTTCGGGCATTACAGATTTAAACATCGGCGAGACCGCCTGCGATCCCGAACACGTTGAGCCGCTGCCCTTTGTAAAAATAGACGAGCCCACCGTATCCATGATGTTTATGGTAAACACCTCTCCCTTCGCAGGCAAGGAGGGCAAATATGTAACATCAAGAAATATCCGCGACCGCCTTTTCAAAGAGGTTGAAACCAATGTTGCAATGCGCGTAGAGGAGACCGATTCGGCGGATACCTTCAAGGTTTCGGGCAGAGGCGAGTTGCATCTTTCCATACTTATCGAGCAGATGCGCCGCCAGAACTACGAGTTCGCGGTATCAAAGCCGCAGGTTATTTACAAGACAATCGACGGCGTCAA
>JAFRVM010000331.1 GCA_017438505.1 Clostridia bacterium
ACGATCGCCCTCGTGCAGATCCTCGTTGCCTACCATCTCGTTTTTTGTAAGGATAGCCTCGGCCTTGCTGCCGATAATAAGAGTAGCCGCGCCGGTCTTTTCGTCAATGCGCTCAACCTCAGCGGTAACAAGCTCCTGATGCTTTGACTGGAACTCCATAAGCGCCTGACCTCTCTCAACCTCGCGGATACCCTGACGGATAACATGCTTGGCTGTCTGAGCGGCGATTCTTCCGAATTCCTTTGTTTCAAGCTTTATCTGAACAAGATCGCCGAGCTGAGCCTTTTTGCTGTATTTGCGGGCTTCTTCAAGAAGGATCTCGCGGTTGGGGTCTGTGACCTCCTCAACGGCTTCCTTGCGGATAATAACATCAAACTGATTTTTCTCGGGGTCGATGTTGATGCTTATATCATCGTTGCCGCCGTGTGATTTTTTAACGGCAATCATAATGGCGTTGGAAATTTTCTCAATCATGTATTCAACGGGAATACCTCTCTCTTTTTCAAAAAGGGTGAGAGCTTCAAAAATTTCTGCGTTGGACTTCTTGCTCATTATTCTATACCTCCAAAAATTTCGTCATCCGAAAGACAAATCCTGCAAAGTACTGCGTCCTTGCGGTCAATCGGAATCTCTTTTTCGTCTTCTGTCTTTATTATTATTTTATTATCCTCATACCCTATAAGAGTACCGGTAATTTCCTTTTTGCCGTCTATTGCCCTGTAAAGCTTTACAAGGACATTCCGTCCGGTCATTGCTTTAAAATGCTCGGGAATACTCAGCTCACGCTCAAGTCCCGGTGAGGAGACCTCAAAAATATACTCCTGATCAATGGGGTCAAGCTCGTCGAGCGGCGCGTCGATTAGACGGCTGAATGCTTCGCAGTCCTCAACAGTCACTCCTTCGGGCCTGTCGATAAATATACGCAGATACCACTGCGCGCCCTCTTTAACATACTTGACGTCCCAAATGGAAAGCCCGAGCTCACCGGCGTAGGGCTTTGCAAACTCCCACACCACAGATGCGGTATTGCCTTTTTTTGCTGCCATAAATATTAACCTCCGCACAAAATGTGCCTGACAAATGTAAAAGAGCGGGTCGCCCCACTCTTTTAGTCAATCCTCTATCATTCTTATATATTATAGCACAAGGCTCGGGAAAATGCAAGAAAAATTTGCCGAAAATCAAGGTTTTTAAATAAAAAGTTTGATTTAGGTCTTATTTTATAAGGTCAAGCAGCTCCTGACTCGATAAATTATACTTTTTATCGCAGAAATGACAGCAAACCTCTATGCTCTCCTCTTCATTTGCCATTTTGATAATCTCGCCTTTGTCAAGGGTCATAAGCGAGCGCTTTACCCTTTCGAGCGAGCAGTTGCACTTGTAGCTTACTTCATCCTCACTGAGAAGCTCAAGGTTAAAGCCGGTCATAACCTTTTGGCAGATTTCCTCCATACTCAGACCGTTTTCAAGCATAGCTTCGATTTTGGGCTGCTCTTTGAGATTTTTCTCGATTATCTCGATCTCTCTCTCATCGGCAGCGGGCAAAAGCTGAATAAACAGTCCGCCGGCGCGTGAAAAGTTCCATATTTTATCAAAGATCACGCCAAGTAAAACAACCGTGGGTATCTGCTCGCTTACAGCATAGTAGGCGGTAATATCCTCCGAAACATTGCCCTTTACAATGGGAATCTGACCGATATACGGCTCCCCCGCGCCAAAGTCTTTGACAACCGAGAATGTGCCGCTGCTGCCTACCGCGCCGGTAATATCAAGCTGACCGTTATCATCGGGCATAATAAGCAGACCGGGAACCTGCGCATAGCCCCTGGGGTTGCCTTTGAAATCGGAAACCGCAATAAGCGAGCCTCCCTGGCCGCCGCCGTTCATTCTGACGGTTATACTGCCGTTTTCCTCCTTGAGCATATCGCCCATAATGGCAGTACCCATCAGTAGTCTGCCCAGGGCAAGGGTCATAACGGGGGTGGTGCCGAATATGCGTTTTGCCTCGGCAACTATATCGGTTCCCTCAATAGCGGTTACCGATACAAGACCGTCGTCGGTTATATATCTTAAAATTTTACCCATCAGTTAATCAGTTCCTTTGCTGTGTTTATATTTTTCTTGCCACAAAAACCGCCCTCTGGCAGTCCGCCGCGGGA
>JAFRVM010000332.1 GCA_017438505.1 Clostridia bacterium
CCCCATCTTTACTCTGCCGCCGGGCAGGTAAAAATAGGGCGAACGCTCATCG
Organism: Clostridia bacterium; assembly: GCA_017438505.1. GTDB lineage: Bacteria > Bacillota > Clostridia > Oscillospirales > Acutalibacteraceae > RGIG2835. Next base: position 53 of record JAFRVM010000332.1, read on the forward strand.
CTCATGGCAAGAATTTTTCCTTCATTTATGATCATTCCGCAAACACGGTAATTGAACTTTTCGCCGCCGTCAACAAAGGAAATATCGCTTTTTTGCAGTGCAAGCCAGTCCTCTTTAGTCATCAGATTGACATGACCCCTGCGCTTTTCTCCCATCTGTTTGGCCTCGAGATTTTCGCTTGTCCACTGATATTTAAAGCCCAGCTTTTGCTGCACACGCTTTGATTTTTGGTTGCCGTCGTAATAGCCGCACCACACGCGTGAAAGCTTCAAATCCTCAAACGCGTGGCGCAGAACCTCGCGCGACGCTTCGGGAACAAGTCCCTGTCCCCAATAGGGAGCGCCAAGCCAGTAGCCGAGTTCTGCTTCGTCATCCCGCTCAGCAAGGTCGCTGTGATGCAGACCTATGCTGCCTATCGGCAGCCCGGTTTCTTTTAAAACAATTGCATAGGATTCCGGCGCGATAAGTATATCCCTTATTATCTGTCTTGTGTTTTCCACACTTGTGTGCACAGGCCAGCCCGCGGGCGGACCGATTCTCGGGTCGCTTGCGTATTTGTAGCACTCCTGCGCGTCCGATTCTTCCCACGGGCGCAGAAGGAGTCGCTGTGTCTCTAAAATCATAGTTTTTCCTTCTTTATTATTTTGCATTTTTGTCTATCAATGCGAAAATAGAGTCATATAACTTTTCCGATACCGGTTGACGCGGCATCCAGAATTCATGTAATTTGCGCAATTTTTCTAAATCCCCAAAGATTTTCCGAGCACGCTCATAAGCATAATTGTTAGCATCCACTTCATACGGCTGTCCGGCATATATATTTGCAAAATATTCTTCGCCGCCTTCAAGTTTGCATTCCAGATACTTTCCGTTGACAAGCTTATAGCAGGCCCCGTCATACATTATCGTATATTGAGCGCTGCGGATTAAAGCGTCGTCAAACTGCCATGAGCAAAGATACTGCAAAGCGTGCCTAAGCTCGTGAAAGAGATAAAATGCCTTTTCAAAATCCGGCTCGCCCTCCAGCAGTTTTGCATTTATACATACCGTTTTTGTTTGGGCGTCAAAAGTGCCATAAGCAGCTTCATATCCGGGCGGCATATCAAACGAAAGCCGCAAATCGAGCTTTTCCTCTTTGCAAAACCTGTCAAAATACGTTTTATAGTCAAACATGGTAAATCCCCCGTAAGGTTCTTTTAATTGCAAGCCTTCAAATCAAACCGGTAGACCATCACCTTTCGCTTGCCCTCGGCATACATCTTATTATCCACGGGGATATCCGCCGTTTCTATGTATCTTCCGCCGGCGGCCTCACACGTTTTTGCAGAGGCTGTGTTGTCGGGGTCACAGGTTATAATCAGATATTCAAGGCCGTGCTTTTTTGCCTGCTTAAAAAGCAGCATGCAGGCCTTTGCGGCATACCGATGCCCTCTGTGCGGCTTAAAAACGCTGTATCCGATATTTCCGCTTATATAAGTTTTGTCGTTATGACCTATTCGCAGATCGCACCGTCCTATCCTTGTTCCGTCAATAAGGCAAATATCGAAATAATAGGTCGGAAGTAGGCCTTTCTCCGGCTGCCCTTCTCGGGTGCTTTCAAGTGTTAAAAATATCCCGCCGCTTTTAAGGTCAGATGTATCATAAAACATCGCTTTTTCCCCACTGTTTTTAAATCTGCACGGCACGCATTATAGCGGCGAACCAATCGACAGGCTCGCCAAGACCTGCAATTCTTTTCGCCCTTTCCTCGGTCTTGCCGTAATCTTCGTCCAGCAAACCGTATTTGTTAAAGCAAATACCGTCAAAACGCTCATGAAGTGAATTGCACAAAAATGAGTGAAAGCCTGATATATCCCAGCCTATAATATCATTTCCTATAATCTTTTCATCGGGCAGTTTTTCGGTATTTTTCTCAGCTGCAATCACGCCGTCCAATAAACAGAGATACTCTTTTTTTGTGCTTACGGATACAAGAATGTGTTTTTCATCACAAAAATACTCTTTATAAATGTATTTTGCGTCCTCTTTGCGCAAAAACATTCCGTTTGCCAAAACTGCACCCACGGCGAAAAGCTCTGAAATCTCTTCGCTCATTTTATTATACTCTTCTTTGCCCAAAAAGCAGGTATTTATATATTCCTGATTGTCACCGCCGGGCTGCCAGCCATGACATAAAAATATTTTCGGCTCATGGTCGCACAGGCAGTCGCTTGCCGAAATAAACCTGTCGGCATTAATGCCGAGAAAGTGGGGACAATCGGAAAATTTGCATATAAAATATCCTATTGTCGCAAAATCGCCCGGTTCTGTCATAAAGCACGCCCTGCCTTCTTTTCGAACATACTTGTCCTATTTCTTTTTCTTTGGCGCGGGAAGCTCGTCATACATCGCTTCAAGCATTTTGCGCAAAAAGGTTTTATTTTCTATATCTTCCGCCAGAAGCATTTCCTTTGCTCCCTGGTACGGAAGCTCCCTTTTTGCGTTCGGCATCATGGTCTCGGCAGCTTTTGTCGGCTTTAAAAGAAAGCGGTTATCGTATATTCCGCCTACCACCCTGCCGCGATAGTAGATGATATATTCTCCCATCATCGCCCGCCAGGTTATGTCCTCAAGCTCGGATAGCTGCTCCAGTACAAAATTGAGATATTCTTTGCTCGAAGCCACAA
>JAFRVM010000333.1 GCA_017438505.1 Clostridia bacterium
GAATACTCTGGAGTGATCAAATTAAATATTGTCCCGTTTACTGAAATTCAGGAATGCATCAGAAAAGGCTGTCCCGACGAATATTTCACGATAATTATGCGCAGATATATGATGAAGATATCCCAGATTATCGCAAAACGCTGTTTCTGTGACGCGCTGATTACCGGCGAGAGCGTTGGACAGGTGGCAAGCCAGACAATTAAAGCGCTTGCCTGCACCGACCTGGCTGCCGAAATGCCCGTTTTCCGTCCGCTTATCGGTATGGACAAGCAGGAGATTATCGCAATCAGCAGAAAGATAGATACCTTTGAGACCTCCATTCTGCCTTACGAGGACTGCTGCACGGTCTTTACCCCAAAGCATCCCTGCACACGTCCCGTTCCCGAGAAAATCCTTGAAGCGGAAAAGAAGCTTGAAGCGCTGTTTGATATAGCCGGTATGATAGATACCGCTCTTGAAAATCTGAGAATACTCGATATAGAATAACATTTCGGAGATGATTTTATGAATGCCGAAATTATTAACATAGGCACAGAGCTTTTACTTGGTGATACCGTAAACACCCACCACAGCTTTATCGCTCGAGAGCTTGCAGCTTTTGGAATAAACACCTACCATCAGTGCTGCGTGGGGGATAACCCTGAGCGCATCGATGAGGCGGTAAAGCTTGCCGCCGGCAGAAGCGACCTTATAATAACCACAGGAGGACTCGGCCCGACGGTAGATGATATTACAAAACAGTGTGTTGCAAAGGCAATCGGCAAAAAGCTGGTTTTTCATCAAGAGTCGGCAAAAAGAATAGAAGAATATTTTGAAAGAAAAGGCAATACCTTTCCGGATACGAATTATAATCAGGCATATCTTCCTCAGGGCTGCATTGTTTTAAATAATGAATACGGCACCGCTCCGGGGTGTATATGCAAGGGAAAGGGTTTGACCGTTATTATGCTTCCCGGTCCTCCAAGGGAGCTTATCCCGATGTGGAGGGACAGCGTTGCTCCTTATCTTGAAAAACTTAGTGACAGCGTAATATATTCGCAGAACGTGCGTGCCTTTGCCATGAGCGAGTCAAAGGCGGATATCCTTATTTCCGATATCAAAACTCCCGAGGGCGTTACAATTGCGCCCTATGCAAAAAATAATGAAATTTTAATCCGTGTCACCGCAAAGGCAAAAAATATAAAACTTGCCAAAAAAGCGGCCGAGCCTGTTGCAAAGCTTGTTGCCGAAAAACTCGGCGATAAGGTTTACAGCACAGGCGAGTGCGAAAGTCTTGCCGAAAAATGCGTAAAAATGCTATGTGAAAGCGGAAAAAAGGCTGCAACAGCGGAATCCTGCACTGGTGGGCTTATAGCAAAAATGATAACCGATATCCCGGGTTCATCTACTGTTTTTGAACTGGGAGAGGTATGCTACTGCGCAGAACAGAAAAATTTACGTCTTGGTGTGCCGATGGAAACAATAGATAAATTCGGCATTGTAAGCTGTCAGGTTGCCGAGGCTATGGCAAAGGGCGTTATGGAGAAAAGCGGAGCGGATTTTGCAATTGCCACGACCGGAGTTGCAGGTCCCGGAGGAGGAACGCCGGAAACTCCGGTTGGTACAGTTTGTGTTGCGGTTTGCGGAAAAGAATTTATGTGTTCGCGCAGACTTTCGATAAAAAGAGAAAAAGACGACAGAGATTATGTGCGCAATTACAGTGCTGCGTATGCTCTTGATATGCTTAGAAGAATAGTAGACAGGAAGTGAACAATATGTCAAAAACCGAAAAGAAAAAAGGCGGAAAATTTGTTAATGCTTTATTATTAATTTTGGAGATTGTTTGTATCGGGGTCTTTGTTTTTTCAGGGTATTCACTTTTAAACACCCTTGTTATTGAACCGTACAAAGCAAAAAAAGAGAGCAGCTCTATGCACAGTTCAATTAATATCGGTTCTGCCGATAAAAACGGCAAATGGAAATATGATTTTGACGTAATTCAAGATGAAGTAAATGATAACGGCATTCTTATCTCTATGCAGGCGGCTCTCGCGGCCTGTGACGATGTTAAGGGCTGGATAGCTGTTCCGGGTACTGTTATCAACTATCCGGTTGTACAGTCTCCGTATAAAAATGATAATCAGTTTTATCTTCGCCGCGGTCTTGATAAAAAAAAGCTGCACAGAGGGACACTTTTTTTGGATAACACCGTCGAAATAACCGATGATATAACCCAAAACAAAAACTACGTTATTTACGGACACAATATGAGAAACGGAACAATGTTCCACGACCTTTTGCAGTACAGCGACCCCGAATTTTATAAGAAGAATCCTGTACTGGAGTTCGATACCATTTATCAGAGCGGACAGTGGGTCGTATTCTCGGTTATGAAATGCAACGTAAACAGTGGACTTGATAAGGTTTTTGAGTATTACGACACGCATTTTAATTCAGATGACGAATTTGAAAGTTTTATTGATGAAATATGCAGCCGTTCGATAATCAAAACAGGAATTGATGTAAACAAGGATGATACTTTGCTTACCCTTCAGACCTGTTCTTATGAATATAAATACATCAGAACGGTTGTAGTAGCGCGAAGAGTTAGAGACGGGGAGACCGAAATAGATGTTTCCGGCGCAAAAAAAGCCGAAAAACCTGTTATGCCCAAATACTGGAAAAAGGGTTGGTAGTGGCATAAAATTAATATTTTAGTCATTTATATAAGTTAAAATAAAGATATAATAAAATAAGGAAAGGAGGGGGCAAAAATAAGATCGCATTTGATTTTTTATAAGCAGGATAATGATACAACGGTCAGTCAGAGAATTGTCGAAAGAGTACTTGCGCGTTTCGGTCTTGAACTTTCGGGTGTTGACCATACTTTTAACAGCAGCGAGCTTACATACGTGCTGGGCGAATCGGTAAAAAACGACGAGCTTATTTTCGTTGTCGGGGGACTGGAGAGAGCCGGTGCGGACAATATCACGCGAGTACTGGGACAGGCTCTTTCGGTTCCTGTAGAAGAGGCCGGACTGAGCAGATCAAAGTATATTCTCGATAAAGCTCACGGTTTGCCCGCTCCTACGCTTGCGGGAAGCGAAATAATACTTAGCCGAATGGGTGGTCCCGACGGCTTTGTTCTGAACAGCGGCATACAGTGCATTATGGGTCTGCCGGATGTTCACGCACAGCTATCGGATATGCTTGCCGGTTCGGGTGCGGCCTATTTTGCCCGCTTTTACGGACTTACCGAGCTGGAAATGCTATCGCGCGGGGCAGATGACGTTATGGTGGAGATACGTCCCGGTGAGCTTACATCAATTCTTGAGACTACACTTAATCTCTCCGACGCAGGCAGAAATTATAAAAATAATTTCAGC
>JAFRVM010000029.1 GCA_017438505.1 Clostridia bacterium
ATGCCGGATATCCGGCATCTCAACTTCCATGACGCAAGCCGGGCACTGGTGGCGTACATAGAACTCTATTACAATTCACAAAGGCTTCATTCCGGTATCAATTATTTGGTTCCTAATGATCTTTTCACTCTTCTTTGTGTCCACTAATCTTGACAAGTTTCATGTATAAGTCGTTTCCGCCTATAAATGCACAAACAAGCAAAACTCCGCGAGAACGCTTGCGTACATTAGTATCTTCAGGATCAATACCTGTATAAACTTTTGTTTCTCCGTTCGTATTTATACCGCTTTTTGCCGATGATCCACAAACCGGACATACGCTTTTGTTCTGCATATCAGAACCGCACGAACTGCATTTCATATCGTGTTCCTCCTTGTAAAAAATAAATTATCCCAAATTGGGATAATTTGATAATACCATTTTGGTATAATTATGTCAAGGGGTTGATTAACTATTTTTCGTCTTAAAGAATTACGCAAACAACGTCATATTTCACAAACCAAACTCGCCATTGACCTTGACTTAAATCAAAACGCAATAAGCCGATACGAAACAGGAGATCGTGAGGCAGACTATAAAACGCTCATCAAAATCGCTGATTATTTCGACGTTTCAATCGACTATTTGCTTGGCAGAACAGATGACCCCAAAAGACTCTAAACAACTAAAACAACCGCCCTCTGAATTTTTCGGAGGGCGGTTTGCTATGTATTTGATTATTTTGAGCGGTCACGCAGAACGTTTCTCTGAATTTTGCCGCTGGTGGTTTTGGGCAGCTCGTCAAGATACTCAACGATTCTGGGATATTTATAGGGAGCGGTGACCTTTTTAACGTGGTTCTGAAGCTCCTTGGTAAGCTCATCGGAAGGGGAGTATCCTCTTGCGAGAACTATAAACGCCTTAACCACCTGACCTCGAATGGGGTCGGCGGCCGCGGTAACGGCGCACTCGAGTACTCCCGGGTGCTCAAGCAGGGCGCTCTCGACCTCAAAGGGTCCTATGCGGTAGCCGGAGCACTTGATAACATCGTCGTTGCGTCCTTCGAACCAGTAATAGCCGTCGCTGTCGCGCCACGCCATATCGTGAGTGTTGTATGTGCCGTCTTTCCAGCATTTTTCGGTGACTTCGGCGTCCTTCCAGTATTCCATAAACAGACCGGTAAGACGCTTTTTGTCGGTGTTCTTGATAACAATTGAGCCGACAACGCCGTCTTCGCAGGAGTTGCCGTTTTCGTCAACAAGGTCGATATCGTAAATGGGAGAGGGCTTGCCCATGGAGCCTGGTTTAACGTCAATCCAAGGGAAGTTAGCGAGCAGAACGCTCGATTCCGTCTGACCGAAGCCTTCGCGCAGTTTAAGTCCGGTAAGCTCATCTATCTTGCGGAAAACCTCGGGGTTAAGAGGCTCGCCGGCAATGGAAGCGTGCTCGATAAATGAAAAATCAAACTTTGTAAGGTCTTCCTTCATAAGGAAGCGGTAAATTGTTGCCGGAGCGCAGAAAGTGGTGGGCTTTATGCGCTCGATAGCGTTTATCATGCCTATGGGGGTGAATTTTTCGGTGTCGTATGCGCCTATTGTCGCGCCGCAGAGCCACTGACCGTAAATCTTGCCCCATGCAAATTTTGCCCAGCCGGAATCGGTCTGAGTAAGGTGGATCTTGTTTTCCTGAACGCACTGCCAGTATCTTGCCGTTACAATATGGGCAAGGGGCAGCGAGTGGTTGTGCAGTACCATTTTGGGCATGCCGGTTGTGCCGGAAGAGAAATAGACAAGCATATTCTCCTTTGTCCTGAGAGCCATATCGCCGGAGGGACGCTCAAAGTCTTCGCTTGCAGCCTCAATAGCCGCGCCGAAATCCTCAAAGCCTTCGGGAATATTGTCGCCCAGAGCGAACAGCTTTTCCACCGTAGGACACTTGCTCATGGAGGAGGCAACGTGCTCGACAACCTGCTGGTCGTCAACGCATACGATCATTTTAATGTTTGCGGCGTTTGCGCGATAAACAACGTCCTTGGGTGTGAGCTGGAAGGAAGCAGGAATACAGATAGCTCCCAGCTTCTCGAGAGCGACAATAGAGAACCATACCTCGGGACGCTGCTTTAAAATAAGCATAACAACGTCGCCCTTGTTTATGCCGTTAGAACGGAAAACATTTGCGACCTTGTCTGAATAGCGCTTGATATCGGAAAAGGTAAAGCGTTTTATATCGCCTGCGTCGTTTGTCCATACAAGAGCGGGCTTTTCCGGCTCAAGCCGTGCCCATTCGTCAACGCAGTCGTATGCAAAGATAAAATCATCGGGGTATTCTATGGTAAAATTCTCTTTAAAGTCCTCGTAACTTTCAAACTCCGTACGCGGGAGATATCTTTTAATTATGGTGTCCATCGGTAAAACTCCTTTATTCTGTTACTCTAAGATAACCGTTAAAAATTTGGCCGTGCCGTCAATGGCACTCTGTCCGTGGGGCAGCTCGGGGTCAAAATAAATGCTGTCCCCGGGGTTAAGAATAATCTCTTTTTTACCGACCTGCACTCGCATGGTTCCGGATAGGCAGTAGTTAAATTCCTGACCTGTGTGGCTTACAAGCGGGGCAGTGGGCTGATCGGAGGAAATCTCTACAAGCAGGGGCTCCATCTTTCTTGCAATAAAGTTTGCCGCCAGAGAGGAAAAATCGTATCCGGGATAGCGGGCAATACTCAGTCCCTTGCCTGCCCTTGTCACGGCGTAGGAATCCATACGGGGTCCGTCGCCTGTGAGAAGCACGGAAAAGTCGATATTAAAGATGTTTGCCATCTCGAATATCTTACTTACCGGAATGTCCAGTTCTCCGGCTTCGTATTTTTTGTATTCCTCCACGGAAATTTCAAGCTTTTCCGCCATCTCTTCATAGGAAAATTCGCAAATCTCGCGCATTTCTCTTATTCTGGCGGGAATGCCGATTAAAGCTTCACTGTTCATACTAAACCTCTTCCTTATATCTGATTATTTTTGTTTTTATGAAACCATAGCCTGCGGCGCCGTACCATCTGCAACCATTATTTTGTCGTCGGGCAGAATAACCGCGTCTGCCGAACCGGGATCGGCAGAGCAGTATGCCAGGTGGCAGTTCTTTTTAAGGTCGGCGGCAGCACCGGCAAGTCTTTTCATTAGAGAGGATTTGCCGGTTCCGGGTCCTCCCTTTAAAATGTAGACCCGCCAGCCGTCTTCGGGGTCATAAGCCTTTTCAAACTGCGAGACAAAACCGCAGGGGGAATTTGCGCCTAAAAAACAGGGCAAAGGGTAAGAAGGATGCATATAAAACTCACCTTTCGTTTTTTACCCTATTTTATGAAAAAGCACGGCTGTTTGTCACATTGTGGGGATATCGGCAATCGACAGGGTGTCGTAAGCCACAAACGCGGCTTCACGTATCTGCGCAACCTCGGAGGGGGTGTAGCCGCAGTCGTCCGAGCCTGTGACAATAACAATAACGCTGACCGTATCGGTGCGAGCTGTTATTATATATGATGTTACGAGTACACCTCTGGAATCGGTAAGCGTGCCTATCGAGAGAACCGTCTCCATATTTTCGTCCGACTTTTTATATCCTTCGGTAAAATTAAAGTTAAGTGACTTTAAATATTTGCTCACAAAATCTGCCTCAAAAGCTTCCGGCTGATCGGAATAATCATAATTGACTACCGTGACGCAGTTTGATGTGCTGGTAAGAAGGGAATTGATGCCCGATGTATCGCGGTACTGGATTATCGGATCCTGTACTGTTTTGTAGGATACGGTCTTTTTGCCGTCCGAAAGATTTTTGGTCTCATATTTCTGTGTGAGGGTGTACTCGGGAAGGGTGTCGCTGTAACCTTCAAGATTTGTACTGCCCTTGCGCTTGCCGCCCGAGCTATGCGAGCCGCCGGGCAGAGCGATCAGAATTATGGCTACAACTGCGACAACTAGTGTGGCGGCAATCCCTATAAGCAGCAGCTTATTCTGTTTCAGCTTGCTTACTATCCTGCTGATCATCGTCAATCGGTTCCTCCTTTACGTTATTTGTTAAATCTTCAAGTATCTGAAGGTCATCGCTGTCAAATACAGGCTCTTTTTTTCTGTTTACTTTAAATCCGCCCGCGTGCATTGTTTTTGCTTTCATTTTAGAGGGCATAAGCGGATACAGGCGTGTAAGTATCTTTTTTCTCAGACAAATCAGGGCAAGAACAATAAGAGATACTATTGAAATTATCGCGCCGGGCTTTAGTCCGACTGTCATAAATTTAAACTCGACCGTATGTTTTCCCGCAGGCATGGCAACCGAGATAAGCGCGCTGCCAAGCGGAGAAATATAACTCTTTTTGCCGTCCACATATACAGTCCAGCCCTCGTCGTAGGGAACGCTGAGAACCAGCAGTCCGTCTTTGCCGGTATTGACCGTGCCTTTAATGTATCCGTCTTCGACTATTTCCTCATCAAACTTATGGCTGTTAAGGTATGCAATCGACTTTTCAAAGTTTTCCTGATTGAGCATTGCCATTGTGATAGCGCCGTCGGTCATGTAGTTGACCTCAATGTTTATAGCGGCTCTGTCGCCTGCGTTCATTATTCCGAGGTCGGCGACATAAGGCTCGCTCTCGCTTACCGCGATGCTCTGGTCGGTGTAGTAAATGGTCTGCGAGCGCATATATGGTACTTCGGAGTATGCGTAAACCTGGCCGTCGCGGGGGATATCGCACGAGGCTGTTATATTTGCGTAATACGAATAATCCTCGGGATAGCCGGAAATATATCTTCCGTCAAAGTACTCTGTGTTAAAGTTTGTTTCGTCCTCGAGCTCAAGGTCGATTATCTCAAATACATCCGAAACGCCCGTGGCAAGCTGGTAGTATTCGTTAATAACCTCAAATGGGTTTTCTGTATCCCAGTTCCAGTTCATAAGCGAAACATCGGCAACTGTGCCAAGCGGCAGGGCGAATTTGTTTTCATAGACATACAGCGTTCCGCCGTCGTTGTCCACCGAGCCGACTCTTGCAAGCTGGGGATGATTGTAGATGTTGCTTGTGGTAATGAGGTATTTAAGGCCGAGCAGTGAGTCGGTGGCCGGCTCAAAGCATCGGTACATATGCGAGTTTACTCCGTTGTTGGAATATCCCAGCCGGTCCATAAGATTTACAATGCGCTGGGCATTGGTGGAGGAGAATACCGTAAGACCGTTGTAGTTATACAGGCAGTTGTCGTTGCAGGTGTTGGAGGGCAGATGCTCGACGCGGAAGAAGTTTTCCTCCATACCCTCAAGCTCGTCCGCAGCGCCTGTTACGGCCGCATAGGAGTTGTAGTATCCGTCGCGGTCGGCATAGAAAAATCGGTCGTTGACATTTCTTATTGAAAGTATGCCGTTGCATGTAAGCTCAAACACCATTACAAGGGCGAGAATCCCGTAAACCGCGCCAAGCTTTAATTTGCGCTGGGTGCCGAAAATCAGCACAACTCCGTAAACAGCTATAAGCAGAAGGCTTGTTATAACCGTGCGTACGCTGTCCTCAAACAGATTAAGCGCCTGCAAAATGATAAGCAGTCCGGCGGCAAAGGCGACTCCCGAGCCGACATGCTTTGTCTCGCTTGAATCAAGATTTATAAGTCCGCGGTAGCAGACGACAAGCAGAGCGAAGATATAAACAAATGCAAAGCGATAGGGCAGA
>JAFRVM010000334.1 GCA_017438505.1 Clostridia bacterium
CAAATAAAATGGGTGTCAGTGCTCCGAATACGAGAGGTAAGTATCTTGAAATTTCGAAAAAAGACAGACAAAATGTTCTCTGATTTTGCAAATCGAGTCGTAAAAACAGCTCATTCTTTTTGCATTGAAATATCTTTTCCGGCGGATGGCTGACAAAAAATGCTTATTTTGCTTTTCGGAACATAAATTTTCTTGCGACATTAATTCCTATTTTAAACGGAAGCGGGCGCAGAGCCTTGTCCGCCTCCTTCAGTTTTTCACGAATGGGAATCTGCTGAGGGCAGTGCTTCTCGCACTTGCCGCATCCTATGCACTGCGAAGCAAATGCCGGCTCTTTAGTCAGTCCCACTGTCTGGGCATACTGAAAACGCCCCTGACTTGGAGTTTCGATAAACATCGCGTTATAGCAGCGAAAAGTTCCGGGAATATCCACACCCTTAGGACACGGCATACAGTACCTGCACCCGGTACATCCCACTCTGTCCATTTCGCGTATCTTATCTGTAACCTCTTTAAGTACCTTCATATCCTCCTGCGTGAACTGCCCGACCTCTGCCTCGGAGGCGGTGCGGCAATTCTCACGTACCATATCAAGTGAATTCATGCCGGAAAGGACAACCGTAACCTCCGGCTGATTGAACAGCCAGCGGAAGCTCCATTCGGCAGGCGACCATCCGCGTCCGCTTCGATTCATTACATCCTTTGCGCTCTGTGGCAGCATTCCGACAAGCTTTCCTCCGCGCAGCGGCTCCATAATTACAACAGGTATTCCTTTTTCTGCCGCCGCTTTAAGACCGGCAACGCCCGCCTGCGAAAACTCATCAAAATAGTTGTACTGTATCTGGCACAGATCCCAATCATAATCATTGAGGATTTTAATAAACCCGTCCGAATTGCCGTGGTAAGAAAATCCCACGTTCCTGATTGCGCCGCTTTTCTTTTTTTCCTCGATCCACTGTATCACCCCGACAGCCTTCAGCTTTTCCCACATGGCGATATCCGTAAGATGATGCATAAGATAGTAGTCGATATAGTCTGTGCGCAGCCTTGCAAGCTGTTCGTTAAAATATTTATCCAGCGCCGCTCTGCTGCCGACAAGGTATTGCGGCAGTTTTGTCGCTATATTGATTTTTTCTCTGATTCCGTTGCGCTCAAAAATCTCGCCCAACGCCGCTTCACTTCCGCTGTAAATATAGGCGGTATCAAAATAGTTGACGCCGGCGTTATATGCTTCCATCAGTTCTCTTTCGGATTCTTCGATGTCTATGCTCCTGCCCTTTTGCGGAAGTCTCATGCATCCGAATCCCAATACGGACAGCTTATTTCCGTATTTATCTTCTCTGTAATTCATCAAAGCACCTCCTGTGTATTTTTTTATTTCAATTGTCGCCGTCGTATTCTTCCCCGGTCGCCCAGTGTACAAGCCGGTGCAAAACAGGCCAAAGCTCGCGCCCATGCTCGGTCAGGGAATATTCAACTCTCGGCGGAATTTCCTCATACTGCTTTCGCACAACTATACCGTCCGCTTCAAGCTCCTTTAAGGACGAAGAAAGCATGGCGTTTGTGACGCCCGCCGTTTTGCTCCTTGTTAAAAATCCAAAAAACCGACTTCTTTCACATTATATTATAGACTGTATTTTTTAAGAGTCAATATGATTTTTATACCTTTAGTGAATTTTTACAACATTAGTGCAGTTTAAATCTGTTATAGTTAAATTGTCCTCGAGAGACAAATTCTTTTTTGCATTGCAGCCCTCTCAAATCGGGGCTGCCTATTTTTCGGAGGTATAAACGGAAACAGGCGGCAAATAAAGCCGCCTGTTTCTTTGATTGATTTTAGTTTTTAGTACTTATTACACCCATTCGTTGCCAAGCTTCATATAGATGCGCTTTAAAAGCTGGGCAAGAACGGTGTACACAACCATCAGTCCCGCAAGCCACAGCGCATAGGACATAACCATAACGGGCAGATCAAATATTGCCGCTATGCCGGTAAAGCCTATAAGCAATGTCGCAATTACAACGGCGATTGTGGAAACGCTCAGCTGCAGCGAAGCTCTGTCCTGAATGAACGGTATTTTCGGGGTGCGTATAGTGTGAATGACAAAGGTCTGCGAAATAACACCGAACATAAACCATCCGTTCTGGAAGAAACCTGCAAGCGATTCGGTGTTAAAGCGGAAAACAAACCAGAGTACGGCAAAACACAGCACATCGAGCACCGTACTGAGCAGACCGAAAATTACCATAAACTTTTTAATGCCCGGGATATTCCACTTTTTCGGCAGACGGATATTCTCGTCCTCCACATGGTCAAAGGGCATGCCGAGCTGCGCGAAATCGTTGAGTATGTTCTGCACAAGAATGTGTATGGGAAGCAGTGGCAAAAAGGGCAAAAAGATACTTGCGATAAGCACCGAGAACATATTGCCGAAGTTGCCGCTGACAGACATTTTAAGGTATTTTGACATATTTGCAAAAGTGCGTCTGCCCTCAATAACGCCCTCGTCCAGAACATTGAGGTCTTTTTCAAGCAGAATGATATCTGCAACCTCCTTTGCGATATCGACAGCCGTATCGACCGAAATGCCTACGTCCGCCTGCTTGAGCGGCAGGCTGTCGTTTATTCCGTCACCCATATATCCTACGGTGTGGCCGTTTGTCTGGAAAGCCTTGACAACGCGCTGCTTCTGATAGGGGGAGAGCTTTGAAAAGATGTGACACTTTTCGCAGGCCTCAAGCAGCTGCTCGTCGGTCATTGCCTCTACCTGCCCGCCGGTCAGCGTGTATTCGGTGGGAATACCCAGCCGTCCGCAAATATTTATAGCAACACCCTCGGTATCGCCGGTCAGTACCACGGTGCGGACACCGTTATTCTGCAGAGCCTTGATGGCAGATTCTGCGGAGGGCTTGGGAGGATCGAGGAAGCCGACAAAACCGATAAGCACCATGTCTTTTTCATCGTCCACACCGAAGGTTTCTACATCGTGAATGTTGTTTTTCTGGGCGACCGCGACAACGCGGATACCCTCAAGATTGTTTTCGGTGGCTATTTTCTGTGCGTTTTCTATAAGCTCGGGCGTGATCTCTTTGACCTTGCCTTCAATCTCGATAAATCCGCATATAGAAAGAATTTCCTCGACCGCACCCTTTGTGACAAGCTGACGCTTACCCTTTTTATCCCTTACAACAACGCTCATGCGGCGGCGGCTGAAATCAAACGGAATTTCGTCCTCGCGCACATAAGCCTCTTTAAGATAGGAGAGATCCTCCTTTTCGGCGCGGTTAATAATGGCTACGTCAATAAGGTTTTTAAGTCCTGTCTGGAAATAGCTGTTTAGAAATGCGTGGCTGAGCACGCGCTTGTCCTCTCTGCCGAGAACGTCCATGTATTTTTCCAGCACTATCTCGTCCTGGGTCAGAGTTCCCGTTTTGTCGGTGCATAAAATATCCATTTCGCCGAAGGTCTGAATTGAGCCGAGACGCTTTACTATGGTCTGTTTTTTTGACATATTCACAGCGCCCTTGGCAAGCGATGAGGTCATAATTACCGGCAGCATTTCGGGCATAAGTCCGACAGCGATGGTAATGCCGAACATAAGTGATTCGAGCCAGTTGCCCTTTGTAATAAAGTTGGCGATAAAGATGATGGGCACCATGACGACCATAAATTTTATAAGCAGGCTGCTTACAGAATTTATGTTGCGCTCAAAGCTGCTCTTGTCCTGATAGGTATTGAGGCTTTTTGCCATACTGCCGAGATATGTGCTGTTTCCGGTGGTCAGTATAACAGCCTTTGCGCTTCCCGAGATGATATTGCTGCCCATAAAGCCTATGTTGTCAAGCTCGGTGATGTCATCACCTTCGGGGTCAGGTCCTGCAAACTTCTCGACAGGCTGGCTTTCGCCGGTTAGCTGCGACTGGTCAATAAACAGGTCTTTTGTCTCGATAAACCGCACGTCGCCCGGGAGCATATCGCCGGATGCAAGCTTGACAATATCGCCCGGCACAGCGTCCTCAATGCTGATTTCCATACCGCTTCCGTTGCGAATAACGTCTATCTTGTTTGTAATCATATTTTGCAGCTTTTGCGCGGCGCTGTTGGATTTTTCCTCCTGAATAAAAGAGATAACGCCCGAAACAGCTACAACAAATATGAGCATTAAAAAGGTTGCCCAGCTCGGTTTTTCGGCGATAATAACATCCGTTACCAGCGTTACCGAAGCAACGATAAGCAGTACGATGTTAAAGGGGTTGATAATCGCCTGCCGCACACGCTTTGCAAGGCTGTTTTCATTGCCTGTATCTATGATATTTTTTCCGTATTCTTCAAGGCGTTCGCTTGCCTCGACCTGGTTTAAACCTTCCCGGTCGGTGTCGTACTTTTCATACAAAGCCTCATCCGAGAGCTTAGCGATCTCGGCAAGCTGACGCTCCGCCGCAAATTTCTTTTCTTCTTTTTTTTCTGCCATTTTGACCTCCTGATACAGATAGCTAATAATAGTGATATAATAACGCTATTACACAATCTATTCAAGATTTTCGATTGATTTAATTTATAGTCATCTGGATTTTAAGTTCAAAATTGTCTCGACAAACGCAATATATAACATTTTGAATTTGCCGAACACCAAAACAAAAGGGTGGACTTGATTTATTTGACATAAAAATGCTCGGTCATATGGGCGAAAAGCCCCGGTCTGACCGGGTTTTCAACGAGGGCAAATAAACGGAAACAGGCGGCTTTTTTGCCGCCTGTTTTTTGATTATTTTAAAAACACTACACTATGCGTGGAAACAAAGGATTATGCCCGGATTACTTTAATCCATATCCGTCAGCTTAAGGTCCTTTACCTTGCGCAGAGCAACGGCATAAATAATGACGGAATAAAGTATTGTGATGCACGCCGAAAGCCACCATGCGTTATAATCGGGCGTAAGCATAAATCCCGCGTGACGGTGTTCTACCGAGCGCAGTATGATGTAAGAAAAGCCCGTGCCGAGTGCTATGCCCGCGATAATGCCCATAAGCGTAGTGACAACAGCCTCACGCGCTACATAAGCTATCGCTTCACCGGTCGTAAAGCCGTTTATCCTCATTATTGTCAGCTCTCGCTTTTTCTGATTGATATACATGCTGGCAAGGTTAAGAAGAATAAAGTAAGCCATTACTCCCGCCGCAACTATCAGAACCACCGTGATAAGAGTCATCGCCTTTGAAGCCGATATTGCCTCCTCGTGAGCAGATTCGTTATCCTGCACACCGAGAACGCCCGCGGTTGCGAGAAGCTTTTCGGTCAGCTCCGCCGAGCCGGTATCATTCCTGATAAGGAAACAGTTATCTGCAGGAGCCTCGCCGAATATCTCTTTGTAAGCATCTCTTGTCATAACCATATACATACCCGTGTAGTTTTCGAATATTCCATCTACAGGCACTTCCAAAGGCTCCATAGCGCTGTTATACAGCGTTACCTTGTCTCCGACCTCCACGCCGTAGTATACGGCGGTGCGTCTCATCAGACAAACGCCGTGATCTCCGGGAACAACCGCATTTTTGGTGAGCGGTTTGACCATGTTCAGGTTAAGAGCGATGTCGTCCTTATCGGCGCATATAAGCACCCCGTCTGTAAGCTCGGCTCCGGCACGGAAGTTGTAATGCTTGTAATGAAGCTTTGAATACTCGACGCCGCTTTTGCTGAATATATCCAGCACGTCCTGCTCGACCGTTTCGGACGCCGAGGAATCGTATTTTACTACCTTGTCAAATTTCAAAATATCGCGGTATTCGCTGTTAATGGCATTAACTATGCCGTCCCTTACCGAAAATCCGACAACCAGCAGAATGCAGCATCCCGCAACGCTTATTACCGTTATCGCCACGCGGCGGATATCCGTGCGGATATTGCGCCAAATGAGCTTTGAATAAAGCGAGGAGGCTCGTTTATTTGTTTTGATTTTAGCTTTTTTTCGCCTGCTTTTAACGCCTGCCGTCGGCATACTGTCCTTCATCAGCTCAACAGCAGGCTTTTTTATAAGCTCGGAGCAGGCAAACCATACCGCAAGCGCGGATATAACGATACCGATTGCAAGAGCAGCCAGCGTAAGCTTTAAGTTAAATGCCGGAGGGATATTCCCGACAACATAAAACGACTTGTGGGCAAGCAGAGCTACCGTCTGTATAACAAAATAGCTGAGCAGCGTTCCCAAAACAGTTCCTATCACCGTTCCGGATATACCGAAGATAAGATATTTTTTAGCCGCCTCTAAATTATAAAGACCGAGCGCCTTTACCGTTCCCACCTGTTTTTTCTGCTCGCCGATAAGGCGCGCCACCGTAGTATATATGATAAGTATTCCGAGAAGCACAAACAGCATGGAAAAGGTCATGGATATCTTTGAGATATTGTCGGCGGAGGTCTTTGCGTGTACATAGCTAGGATTGCACGCAGCGTCAAGCACTACCCAGCGGCAGGGACGCAGATCGTCAAATGCGTCCTTTACCTCCTGCAGCTCATTAGTGCCTTTTTCGTATTCTGCAAGACCTTTTGCGTACTGTCTTTCGCCGTCGTCAAGCTGTTTTTTCGCGTCCTCAAGGGCTGCGGTGCCTTCTCTAAAGCTGATAAGTCCGCTTTCGTATTTTTCGCTGCCGCTTTCATATTCTGCAAGTCCGGACCGGTAGGCGGCAAGTCCGTTATCGTATTTTTTCCTGGCGGACTGATACTTTTTTCTTCCCGCGATGTATTCATCGTGACCGGCGTTCCATTTGTCAGTCTGCGCGGCGGCGTCCTGGAGATCCTGACTGGCAATGGCGGCGACAGCCAGAAGGGTCAGCTGATCCTCGTATGATTCATACTCCGTCCCTGCGACGGTATCATGTACAAAGTCGCGAATTTCGGTGTAGTTCTTGTTTGCAAGATCGTGCAGATTGACGCTGTGTTCGGTAGTTATGCGGAAAACCGAGGCGTCCTGCGACGGATTGTCAACATCGGCAGGCGAAGGACCCGCCCAATTGATGCTGTCCTTTACCTCCTGAGATATATACGGGGAATCGTTTACCGCATTTTTTATCGAGTTGCGCGCGTCGGTCTTTGCTTTTTCTATCTGATTCCAGCCGTCGGTAAGTTCCGCCTTTGCGCTGTCGAGCTCTCTCTTGGCGCTGTCAAGCTTTGGCTTGCTCGCGTCAAGTTCGGCTTTGGCGGAATCGAGCTGTTTTTTAGAGTCGGCAAGCTGTTTTTTTGCGTCCTCAAGTTCCCTCAACGACGACTCAAGCTCTATTTCGCCGGCGGCAATCTTTTTGGCATTCTCGTCAAGCTCTGTGCGGGCGCTGCTAAGCTCTTCCCAAGCCTTGCCCAGTTCTTTTTCACCCTTGTCTATCTCTGTCTGATATTTTTCTCTTACCTTAGTATCTCTGAGCGCGGCGCGTGTCTCGGCAAGCTTTTCAAGCCTTTCGGAAGCATTTTTCTCCAGACGGTCGTAAGCTTTCCCGATAAGCCGCATATCGGCGGGAACGTCAAGCTTTATCGCCGCCCTCATATAACAGCCGTCAAGCTCCTCGGTATCAAACGAATCGTCGGTGACAAGAATATATCTGTTGCCGCCGCTGTAAATCTCCCCTGCGTAGTGATCGGCGTGCAAAAACGTGCCTGTTACGCGAAATACCTTTTGGTGCAGATACGGAGCGCATTCGCCGTTTACCGCGCCGAGCGTAATCGAATCGCCTACACGCAGTCCCATGCGTTCCATTACTTCCTCTTCGGCGGCGCACTCATTTGAGTTTTCGGGCAGCCTGCCTTCAAGCATGTCTGGCAGACTTATTCTTTCAGTCATGGAAACAACGTCGACCGTCATGTTTTCTTCCCTGCCGAAAAGCTGCGCGGTGGTCTGGTAAACGCCTTCCGCATCTAAAACTGCGTCGGTTTTCTTTATTTCTTCGATATCCTCGGCAGTTAAGAGCATTGTCGATGTGATTTCTATATCGCGGAAATTGAGTTTTTTCCAGAAATTTGAAGCGCTGTTTCTGAGCGCTTCGGCGGGGTAATTTATTCCGAGAAAAGCCGATACCGCCATCATGGATATTACAATAACGGAAATAAACGAAATCCGCTGATTGTGAATATTTCTTCGGGCATCACGGCGCTGTATTTTTTTCATAATTAATCACCAAATGTATCCGAATAATAATAACCGATGCTGTTTACCACTCTATCTCCGAAGCGGAAAGCGGACGCATGTTGCGCTTTATGCTGGCTATCTTGCCGGAACGCAGCTTGACAACGCGGTCCGCCATCTTGGCAATCTCTGCGTTATGCGTAATCATAACCACCGTTGTGCCCCGCTCCCTGACAACCTTTTCCATGACCATAAGTACTTCCTGTCCTGTCGTAAAATCAAGCGCTGCGGTAGGCTCGTCCGCAAGGATAAGCTTGGGATTTTTAACAAGCGCTCTGGCTATTGATACGCGCTGCTGCTGACCTCCGGAAAGCTGCGACGGAAAGCGGTCAAACTTTTCCTCAAGCCCGACCATTTTTAAAGCTTCCATTGGCTCGCCGGGGTCTTTTGATATTTCGGCTATGAACTGAATGTTTTCCAGCGCGTTAAGATTAGGCATAAGGTTATAAGACTGGAAAATAAAGCCCACATACTCGCGACGGTACTTGGTCAGCTCAGTGTCGGTCGGGTGAGAAAAATCCTTGCCCTCTATACTAAGCTCG
>JAFRVM010000335.1 GCA_017438505.1 Clostridia bacterium
AAGTGCATCGAATCCTTTATCTTCGGTGTAAACACTCCCAGCCGCTGGGGCACGCAGGCGCCCTTCTCCAACATTACCCTCGACTGGACCGTTCCCGCCGACCTTGCCGAGATGCCCGCGATAGTCGGCGGCAAGGAAATGCCCTTTAAGTACAAGGACTGCAAAAAGGAAATGGATATGGTCAACAAGGCCTTTATCGAGATTATGATAGAGGGCGACGCCAACGGCAGAGGCTTCCAGTATCCCATTCCCACCTACTCCATCACAAAGGACTTCGACTGGTCCGATACAGAGAACAACCGCCTGCTCTTTGAGATGACCTCAAAGTACGGCACACCTTATTTTTCCAACTACATCAACAGCGACATGGAGCCCAGCGATATCCGCAGCATGTGCTGCCGTCTTCGCCTTGATCTGAGAGAACTGCGCAAAAAGTCCGGCGGCTTCTTCGGAAGCGGCGAGAGCACCGGTTCTGTCGGCGTTGTAACAATAAATATGCCCCGTATTGCATATCTGGCTAAGGATGAGGAAGACTTTTATCACAGACTTGACAAGATGATGGACATCGCCGCCCGTTCTCTTAACGTCAAGCGTCAGATCATAACAAGACTTCTCGACGAGGGTCTTTACCCCTACACCAAGCGTTATCTCGGCACATTCGAAAACCACTTCTCCACCATCGGTCTTGTCGGTATGAACGAAGCAGGCCTTAACGCAAAGTGGATAGGCAAGGATATGACCCACCCCGAGACTCAGGAGTTTGCAAAACAGGTTCTTAACCATATGCGCGAGCGTCTGTCCGACTACCAGGAGAAGTACGGCGACCTTTATAACCTTGAGGCCACACCCGCAGAGTCCACAAGCTACCGTCTTGCAAAGCACGACAAGGCGCGCTACCCCGATATCCGCACGGCTTCCTCCGAGCAGGACGCTACCCCCTACTACACCAACAGCTCTCACCTGCCCGTAGGCTACACCGCAGATATCTTTGAGGCTCTCGACGTTCAGGACGAGCTGCAGACCCTTTACACCTCGGGTACCGTTTTCCACGCCTTCCTCGGCGAAAAGCTGCCCACATGGGACAGCGCCGCCAAGCTTGTACGCACAATAGCCGAAAACTACAAGCTGCCCTACTACACACTCTCTCCCACATATTCTGTATGCAGAAATCACGGATATATTGCCGGTGAGGTTCACTCCTGCCCCGACTGCGGAGAGGATACCGAGGTTTACAGCCGCATTACCGGTTACTACCGTCCCGTTCGCAACTGGAACGACGGCAAAACTCAGGAATTTAAAGACCGTGTTGTTTACGATATAGCTAATTCCAAGCTGCCCTCCGAGCGCCACGCCGCCGAAAGCCACTGCGACTGCGGATGCGAGGAAAGCACGGAGCAGGCTGACGCAATGTTGCTCTTTACAACCTCCACCTGCCCCAACTGCAAGGTTGCAAAGGTGATTTTGAATAACGCCGGTATCGATTACTCGGTAGTAGACGCCGAAGAACAGCGTGACCTTACCGAAAAGTTCGGAATCCGTCAGGCTCCCACCCTTGTTGTGGTTAAGGACGGTAAGGCAAGCAAGTATACAAACACCTCTGACATCAAAAAATTTGCAGAGGACAATAACTGCTGATAGGAGTGCGGTAATGTACGATGTTGTAATTATAGGCGCCGGTCCTGCCGGAATGACAGCGGCGCTTTACACCCTTCGCGCGGGTAAAACCGCTCTGCTAATCGAAAGCTCGGGCTTTGGCGGTCAGATAGTTTATTCAAACAGCGTTGAAAACTACCCCGCCGTAAAAAAACAGAGCGGAATGGAGTTTGCCGACGCTCTTACCGAGCAGGTGATTTCGCTCGGCGCGGAGATATCCCTTGACAAGGCAACCGGAATAACCAAAGAGCCGGACGGCTTTTGTGTGCAATGCGAGGGCGAAAGCTATAAGGCAAAAAGCGTAATTATAGCCGCCGGTGTTCACCACCGCAAGCTGGGCATAGAGGGCGAAGAAGCCCTTATAGGCGGAGGAATTTCCTTCTGCGCGGTTTGCGACGGAGCATTTTTCAAAAACAAAAAGGTAGCCGTTGTGGGCGGCGGCAACACCGCCGTACAGGACGCCATTTACCTTTCCGCGGGGTGCGAAAAGGTCTGGCTTATCCACCGCCGCGACGCATTTCGGGCGGAAAAAGCTCTCTGCGAGCAGGCTGCCAAAAAGGAAAACATCGAGTTTGTTTTAAACTCAAATGTTACCGCAGTTACCGGCTCGGGCTCGCTTGAAAGCGTGACCGTTACCGATAAGGAAGGAAACACAAGGGTGCTTGACGCGGCGGGACTGTTTGTCGCCATCGGTCAGATCCCCGGCAACCAAGCCTTTGGAGATATCGTAGAGCTTGACGAGAGCGGTTATATAATTGCGGGCGAGGATTGCCGCACAAACTGTGATGGAATTTTTGTCGCCGGCGACTGCCGCACAAAATCTGTGCGCCAGCTTACCACCGCCGTTGCCGACGGCGCGGTTGCCGCCATCGCAGCCTGCGAATATATTGATAAAAACTAAAGCGCAAAGGACTTGCGGAAATGCCGCAGGTCCTTTATTTTTTGCAAAAATCACGGTAAACAGCAAAGAAAACAGTTGAAGAATACTGCGCGTTGTGATATCATAATAAGGATATGAATTTAAGCTTAAACTTCGGAGAGTGATTTTAAAATGTCTAAAATTTCACTGGCAGTACTGTTTGGCGGAGTAAGTTCCGAGCACGAGGTTTCCCGTATTTCCGCCGGCTCTGTAATCAAAAATGTCAACCGCGAAAAATACGACCTTCACGTAATTGGAATTACAAAGGACGGCAGATGGTACTACTACACCGGCTCTGTCGAGGATATGGCCGACGGCTCATGGGAGAAAAAAGAGGAAAACCTCACCCCCGCTATCGTTTCCCCCGACCGCTCGGTTCACGGTATTACACTTTTTGAAAAAGACGGTATAAAAAATATAAGACTTGACGCGGCGTTCCCCGTTATGCACGGCAGAAACGGCGAGGACGGAACAATTCAGGGTCTGTTTGAGCTTGCCGATATCCCCTATGTCGGCTGTGACGTAGCCTCCTCCGCAATATGCATGGATAAGGCTCTTACAAACATCATGCTTGCAAAAAACGGCATTGATCAGGCCGACTTTGTATGGTTTTACAGCAGAGAGTTCTTTGCAGACAGTGAAAAAATCATTGCTCTTATTGAGAACAAGCTCGGCTATCCCTGCTTTGTAAAGCCCGCCAACGCAGGCTCTTCGGTGGGTATTTCAAAGGCAAAAGACAGAGCGGGGCTTATTGAAGCTATTAAGCTTGCCGCCGACAACGATTTTAAAATTGTTGTCGAGGAGAGCATAACCGGCGCGGAAGTAGAGGTCGCCGTAATGGGCAACGAGAACCCCATCGCCTCGGTTCCCGGCGAGATCGCCCCCGCAAACGACTGGTACGACTACGAAGCAAAGTACAACAACGTAGGTTCCGAGCTGTTTATCCCCGCACGTCTTTCACCCGAGCTTTCGGAAAAGGTCAGAGAGCGCGCCGTAGAGGGATACAAGGTGCTCGGCTGTACGGGTCTTGCCCGTGTTGACTTCTTTGTAACCGCCAAGGGCAGAATACTTCTCAACGAGCCCAACACACTGCCCGGCTTTACATCGATAAGTATGTTCCCCAAGCTCTTCGGAGCGACCGGCGTTCCGTATGACGAGCTTATCGACCGCCTTATAACCTACGCAATAGAGAGAAAACAGTAAATCAGCTTTTATCTGATTGAAAGGATGAAATAAATGTCTAAAGCCGTTACTTTGGTAAAAGAGAATCTGCGCACACTGCTGCTGGACGCTGTCGGCAGATGCATAGCCGACGGAGTTTTCCCTGAAAACCCCATTCCGGATTTTACAATAGAGTCTCCCGCAGATAAAACTCACGGAGATTTTGCCTCCAATATCGCAATGGTTTCCGCAAAAGCCTTCAGGCTTGCTCCCCGCAAAATTGCCGAGGAGATATGTGCGCGCCTTGACCTTGCCGACAGCCGCATAGATAAGTACGAAATAGCCGGCCCGGGATTTATAAACTTTTTTGCCGCTCCCGGACTTTTTGCCGGAATTATCCGCGAAATAGAAAAAAGCGGCGAGGACTGTGTGCGCTGCGATTACGGCAAGGGCGAAAGAATCCTTGTTGAGTTTATATCCGCCAATCCAACCGGTCCGATGCATATGGGCAATGCCCGCGGAGGAGCTTTGGGGGACTGTCTGGCCGCCGTTCTTGATGCCGCGGGTTATTATGTAGAGCGTGAATTTTACGTCAACGACGCCGGCAATCAGATCGAAAAGTTTGCCCTTTCGCTCGATATTCGCTATCAGCAGATTTTTGCGGGCGAAGAAAACGTCCCCCTGCCCGAGGACAGCTACCACGGCGAAGATATTGTCGATCTTGCCAGAGAATTTTACGAAATTCACGGCGACAGCTACCTCGGTAAACCCGAGGCCGAGCGCAGGAAAGCTCTTGTTGATTACGCCCTGCCCAAAAACATAAAAAGAATGCAGGAGGACACCGCAAAATACCGTATCCGGTACGATACCTGGTTTTTTGAGAGCGTCCTGCACAAAAACGGAGATATAAAGGAAATCATTGATATTCTGACCGAAAAAGGTCTTACCTACGAAAAAGACGGCGCTGTTTGGTACAAAGCCACATTGTTCGGCGGAGAAAAGGACGAGGTACTTATCCGCGCAAACGGCAATCCCACCTATTTTGCCGCCGATATCGCCTACCACCGCAACAAGTTCGCCGTACGAGGTTTTGACCGCTGCATAAACATATGGGGCGCCGACCACCACGGTCACGTTGCCCGTCTTAAAGGCGCTATGGATGCCATCGGTCTAGACGGAAGCAAGCTTGATATAGTGTTGATGCAGCTTGTAAAGCTTCTTTATAACGGTGAACCGGTCAGAATGAGCAAGCGTACCGGTAAAGCTATTCAGCTTGCCGACCTTTTGGAGGAAGTCCCCGTTGATTCCGCACGCTTCTTTTTTAATATGCGTGAAGCGACAAGCCAGATGGACTTTGACCTGGGTCTTGCCATTGCGCAGAACAGCCAGAATCCCGTTTACTATGTTCAGTACGCGCACGCGCGCATATGTTCGATAATCAAAGCTCTCTCAGCTGAAGGCGTCAAGCCCTCCCTCATTACTGATAAGCAGCTGCTGCTCCTTAACGCTCCCGAGGAAATCGAGCTTCTGCGCAAGCTTTGCGAGCTATCCGATGAGATAATTCTTGCTGCAAAGAATTACGACCCCGCGAGAATCACACACTATGTTATAGATCTTGCAACACTTTTCCATAAATTCTACAACGCCTGCCGTGTAAAGGGCGACGACCCGGAGCTTACAAACGCGCGTCTCTGTCTTTGCATAAGCACGGCAACCGTTATACGTTCTATACTTAAAATGTTCAAAATCGAAGCGCCTGTTTCGATGTGATTTTTAACTGAAAGGATAAAAAATGGACGATATACCTTTATGCCGCCCGAATATTTTTTGCGGACGGCTTTCACGCAGGTTTCTGCTCGAATCCGGTATGCCCGAAAACGTCTGTCCGGAGCTGTGGATGTGCGAAAACACACGCATTTTGCAAAAGCTCTCCATGCAGAGCGCCGCAGCCGGAGCAACACACGTTACCGTGCCAACCTTTGGGGCAAACCGTGTTGCTCTTGAGAAGTACGGGTTAGGCGAAAAATGCGCAGAGATAAACCGCACCCTTTTTTCGCAGGTGCGCGAGGCTGCTTTTCCCCAGACCATACTCGGCGCGGGACTCGGTTCTGTTCCTGTGGAATACGACCCCGACGGCATTTGCGAGACAGAGAGACTTATAGATATTTACCGCGAACAAATTGAAGTTCTTGCAGAGTGCGGCGCGGAATATTTTTACTTTGCATCTATGTCCTCGCTTGAACAGATGAGGGCAGGTGTGATTGCCGCCAAAGAGTTCGGTCTGCCTGTTTTTTTGACCGTTGCCGCGAACGAAGACGGACGCACGGCAGACGGCGCGCAGTTTTTACCCTGTCTGCTCACATTGCAGAAACTGGGCGTCGACGCCTTCGGCATCGATGGTGTAACCGCCTTTGAGGAGGTTTTCGCCGTAGTCAAAAACGCCGCTCAGTATTCGGAAATCCCCTTCATTATCACCGCAGATATCAAAAACGCATCGCCCTCTGTTTTAAAATGTTTTTATTCTGTCGGCACGCGGTATATAGGAGCGACAGACGCCGAAAATTTTGACGCCTGTATAAAGCTTTCCGAAATATTTGAAAACAACAGCTACGCAGCGGATATAAATAAATATGAAGTCCGGGCTGCGGCAAACGAGAGCGAAGCCTTCTTTCTGCTCGACGATGAAAATCTTAATTTTTCCGAGCCGCTTGTCTGCTCCTTTGACCTTGCCGATGAACTGATCGATCTCGATGACGAGACAATAAATGTAACCGTCGTAGAGGTTTGCAGCAAGGCGGAAGCCCATATTTTATCCAAAAATGTAAATATGTCCCGTCTGCCGATAGCCATTGCAGCGGCAAACGAGGAAATTCTTGAATATTCACTGCTGCTTTTTAACGGCATAGCAATAGTAAAATCCGACTGCGATATCGACTTTGACAAGCTTTCGCAGATTGCCGCCAAATACGGCGCCATAGTTATATAGGAGAAAGAAAAATGAACTTGCTTGACGTTTGCTCTGTCAACAAATATTTTGGCGGACGTCATTTACTGGAAAACTGCACCTTCTCTGTCGGAGAAGGCGATCATATCGGTCTTGTGGGTGTAAATGGATGCGGAAAAACCACCCTGTTTAAGATTATTACCGACAGCTGCGAATTTGAGAGCGGAACGGTTGTAAAAAGCAAAGGACTGCGCATAGGTTTTATGGAGCAGTTCATTTTTACCGACTCGGGATTGCCAGCTTACGACTGCGTGCTTGAGGTTTTTTCCGACGTTGCGAAAATGGAAGCCGAGCTTGAGGACCTCAACAGGCAAATCGAGCAGGGCGGCGAAAATCTGAACGCTCTTATAGAGCGTCAGCACACCCTTCGCGAGCGCTATGAAGCCGAGGGCGGTCTTACCTACAAAAGCCGCGCAAGATCCGCGCTTTTGGGTCTTGGATTTACCGAAGAACAGCTAACGCAAAGCGTCGGAACGCTCAGCGGAGGTCAGGCCTCCAAGGTACAGCTTGCAAAGCTGCTGCTCTGCGGAGCCCAGCTTTTGCTGCTCGACGAGCCCACCAACCATCTGGATATAAAATCATCCGAATGGCTGGAGAGCTTTTTGCGCTCTTTTTCAGGCGCTTTTATCGTCATCTCCCATGACCGTTATTTTCTTGACAGCGTGTGCGGAAAAATTCTCGGACTTGAAAACCGCAAGCTTACCGTTTATAACGGCGGCTACACCGCATATCTGCAAAAGAAAAGGGAAAACACCGAAATTGCCGCCCGTCACTACGAAAATCAGCAGAGAGAGCTTTCAAGGCTTGAAAGCTCGGTTGCAACCCTGCGCAGCTTTAACAGAGAAAAGAGCATCAAAGCTGCCGAAAGCAAGTTGAAACAAATAGCCCGTCTTGAAAAGACCATGGAAAAACCGGAGAGCTCCCCCGACGAGCTTGAATTTAAATTCACAGTAAAAACAGGCGGCGGAAACGACGTGCTTTCCACCGACAATTTATCTCTTTCTTACGGAAGCAAAGAAATATTTAAAGACGTAAACATAAACATATATAAAGGCGAGCGGGTGTTTTTAATCGGCTCAAACGGCTGCGGAAAGACATCGCTTTTTAAAATTCTGACCGAAGCGCAGGCGGGCACACGCGGTTTTTACCGTTACGGCTCGCAGATAGAGTGGGGATATTTTGACCAGACCCAGGAGGGACTTCACCTTAATAATACGGTTATCGAAGAGATACGCGACACTTACCCCAAAATGACCGAAACGCAAATTCGTTCCGCCCTCGCGGCCTTTCTATTCAAGGGCGAGGATGTATTTGCGCTCGTATCCTCCCTTTCGGGCGGTGAGAGAGCAAGGCTTGCCATTTTAAAGCTGATGCTCTCGCAGTCAAACTTCTTACTGCTCGACGAGCCGACAAACCATCTTGATATCAGCTCGCGCGAGGCACTTGAAAACGCCCTTTCCTCATTTGAGGGCACGCTTTTTATCATATCGCACGACCGCTATCTTATAAACAAGCTGGCCGATAAGATTTACCTTATGGAGGACGGCAAAGTAACCTACTTTGAGGGTAATTACGATTATTTTCTGCAGCACTATGCTCCCCCTGAAGAAGAACAAAAAAAATCCGCCGAAAAATCGGCGGGCGCTGATAAATATAAATTGGAAAAAGAGCAGCGGTCAAACCGCCGCAAGCTTATAAACCGTCTTGCAAAGGTGGAAGAGCTAATCGCGGGAACCGAAGATGAGATTACCTCTCTTGAAGAGCAGATAAATCTGCCCGAGAACGCCTCCGACTGCGAAAAACTGCTCGAACTTACCGAGCTTTGCGCACAAAAAAACTCCCTGCTCGAAGAACTGATGGAGGAATGGGAGCGGCTCACAATCGAGTGTCAGACCGATTAAGCGCCTACGACAAAGGGGCGAACCTCGGAGACAAAGGGGCAGCTGCTGTCACATTCCGCCCTCAGGCACAAGGCCTTTTCAAGGGGCAGAGAGAATATTCCCATAAGGGATTTTCCGTTTATAACGTATTTTTCAGAAATGATATTTATATTAAAATCGTAGTTGTTGGCAAGCTTTACAAATGAACTTACTTCCTGAACGCTGGAAAAACAAATATTGGTTTTAAACATATTTTTTAATTCCTCCGTTTAGTCACTTTGCATATAAATGATACCATTTTTTTGTTAAAAAATCAATTGCTTTTGCCGACAGCCTTTTGTAAAAAAACAGAAATAAACTGTTGATTTTAACCATAAATCGGGTGAACTTTTATGTTTGTATACATAGCGACCTTGGGCTGCAAGGTCAATCAGTATGAATCTCAGGTCATTATGGCTTCCCTCTCGCGGGCAGGCTATAAAATAACCTTTGACAGCAGCAAAGCGGATATCTTTATTATCAACTCCTGCTCGGTAACCGCAAACAGCGACCGCAAGACACGCAGCCTGTGCCACCGTTTTAAAAGAGAAAACCCCGACGGCATAATAGTTCTTACCGGCTGTATGACCCAGGCGGCCGCCGATACAAATTCGCTGCCCGAAGAGGCTGATATTATTCTCGGCAATACCTCGCGCGGCGAAATCGTTCCGCTTCTGCGCCGATATCTTTATGAACGGCAAAAAATAGTCAAAATAGACAAACACCGGTTAGGCGATACATTTGAGCCTATGACCATAGACCGCTTTGAGGGCAGAACGCGCGCCTTTGTAAAAATCGAGGACGGCTGCGACTGCTACTGCACCTACTGTATTATCCCCTACGCCCGCGGACATATTCGTTCAAAATCACTTGAGGATATCGAAAAAGAGGTGCTCTCACTCTCGGAAAACGGCTATACCGAAATTGTGCTTGTGGGAATTAACCTCTCCTGTTATGGAAGAGATTTGGGCTGCACCCTTATTGACGCCGTCAGGGCAGCCGCAAAAGCTCCGGGAATAAAAAGAGTCCGTCTCGGCTCGCTTGAGCCCGATCTTATGACCGAGACTCTTATCGAGGGGCTGGCGGCGGAAGAGAAGCTCTGTCCGCAGTTTCATATATCCCTGCAAAGCGGGTGCGACCGGACCCTGGGGCGTATGAACCGCAAGTACAAAAGCGAGGACTATATGCGCCTTGTCACGGCTTTGCGTGAGAATTTTGCCGATTGCTCCATAACCACAGACATTATGGTAGGCTTTGCCGGCGAAACCGAAGAGGAATTCTCAGAGTCGCTTGCCTTTGCCAAAGAGGTCGGCTTTGCCCGTACACACGTTTTTGCATATTCGCGCAGAAAAGGTACGGCTGCCGACAGGCTTCCGGGGCAGATAACAAACGCCGTAAAGGAAGAACGCAGCAGGATTATGACCCGATGCGGAGAGGAAAGCCAGAATAAATTTATGCAGTCACAGGTTGGAAGGGTTTATCCGGTTCTTATAGAACAGCCCGTGCGCGACGGCATGCTGGAGGGTTATACCCCCAACTATACAAAGGTGTATATAAACGCAGACCCCGCGCTTCGCGGAAAAATAGTAAATGTCAAAATTATCAGTGCGCAGCTTGACCACTGCACCGGTGAGATTACGGAGGAATGAAATATGGAAAGAATCATCAGAGAAAAATGCACTCTGCTTGTCGAAAACAGAAAGGCAATCACAAAGGCCTTCAAATGGGAATCGGGACTTATGAGCCTTGCGGCGTCCAGCCTTTATGCGGCTATGGGAAAAGCCGCAGACCCCGAAAAGCTCAAAGAATGCGAAAAGATGTTAAAGTCCGAGACCTCGGTACTCTCGGAGTTTCGCGGGAATGTTAAAATGCCGCTTTTATGCAAAATGGCGCTTTCCGAAAATCCGCAGGAATACCTCGGCCGCGTCAGATACATTTACAGTCTTCTGCAAAAGAGCAAAATCCTCGGTGACGAATACAGAGTTTTAGCCGCCATGACCCTTTGCGACCACTTAGGCGACAAGGCTCCTGAGAGCTATGTCGAAAAGACCAACGAAATTTACTCTGCCATGAAGGAAAACCACAAGTGGATAACCTCCAACGAGGACATTCCCTTTGCCGCTATGCTTGCGGTTACCGGTCAGGATATCGGCACAATCTCCGAAAATTCCGAAAACGCTTATTCGGTTCTAAAAAAGTATTTCCGCGACAGCAATGCTGTTCAGGCACTCAGTCATGTTCTTTCGCTTGAAGATTTGGACGTTGAGGAAAACTGCGCAAAAACGGTTGCGATTTATGATTATTTAAAGGAGCAAAAACATAAATTCGGAAAAAGCTACGAGCTTGCAACCCTTGGTTCTCTGGCCATGCTGGATATCCCTTCCGAGAAACTCGGCGATTTTATTATTTATGCCGACGAATACTTAAAGGATGAAAAGGGCTTCGGCGACTGGTCGCTCGGAGCGACCGAGCGCCGTATGTATGCCGCGCTGATGGTTCTTAGCGCTTGCAGTCCAAAGGACGACGGCAGATCGGCAAACATTGTGCTGAGCAGTACCCTCTCTATCACAATTGCCATCGAGGTGTGCATTATCATCTGCATGGCAAGCTGTGTTGCGGCCACAAGCGCAGCCACAAATTAAATTTTCACACAAAATACGCCCGATTGTAAAATTACAATCGGGCATTTTTATTAATATCACCACGGGGTAAGGGTTTCGCCGTCAACCAGATATGCTTCCCGCGCAATATTTGCAAGCGGGGTATCCGAGCGGGAGTCGGAATAAAATTTATCCACCTTCCCCTGCGGGAATGCCTCGTAAAATCTGCGCACCTTTTCTTCGCCGTGGCAGTTGATCCCGTCGTGAATACCGGTGTGCCTGTCAACCCTTGTAGCCATCATATACTTTATTCCCAGCCGCCTGCATGCGGGAGCAAGCAGAAATTCCGGCGAAGCCGAAATTATAACGTCATCCTGCCTCTGCATGTCCTTATACCACTTTTGAATATAACAGATATTTTTATCCCAAAAATCCTCAAGGTACGAATCAATATCGTCAATCCCGCGAAAATATCTGTAAAAAAGCTCCTTGCATTCCGTTTTGGGGCGAAGTTTTAAAAAGAGCCGCACGCCGCCGACCATCTGGATCGGCAGATATTTTAAGATCTGCGGGTGGCGTTTTAAACAGTATTTGTAAAACATCACCGAGCTGTCATATTTAAAAATTGTCTTGTCAAAATCAAATACGTTCAATGTTTATTCTCCTTTTACCGCTTCAACCGCCTGACGCACCGAGCGCACCGCCACAAGCTCTATTCCCCATTCGCCCGCCGGCAGCTTTTTGAAATTGTGGTAGGGCAGAATGCAGCGGGCAAATCCGAGCCGCTGCGCTTCCTTTACCCTGTCGGCACAGTTTGAAACCGAGCGCACCTCTCCGGCAAGTCCGATTTCACCGAAGGCAACCGTGCCCTCGTCTATTACAAAATCCCTCTGACTCGATACAAGGGCGAGCGCTGCGGGCAAATCGGCAGCCGGCTCGTCAAGCCGCAGACCTCCTACTACATTGAGGTATGCGTCAACCGATGAAAAATAGTAACCCGCACGTTTTTCCAAAACAGCCAGAAGCAGATTCATTCTGTTAAAATCAAAGCCTACGCAGCTGCGTCTGGGATTGCCGAAGCCGGTTGGGGCTGCAAGTCCCTGAATTTCCGAGAGTATCGGGCGCGAGCCCTCCATTACGCAGGCGACGCAAGTGCCCGAAACATTCTTCGGTCTGCCGGAAAGCAGCGCCAGAGACGGATTTTCCACCTCGGCAAGTCCTGTATCGGTCATCTCAAAAACGCCTATCTCGTTTGTAGAGCCGTAACGGTTCTTGACCGCGCGAAGAATACGGTAGGAAAGATGCTTGTCGCCCTCAAAATAGAGTACGGCGTCCACAATATGCTCAAGCACCTTGGGACCCGCTATCGCGCCGTCCTTGTTGACATGACCTACGATAAAAACTGGAATTTCAAGCTGCTTTGCCACGTGCATTATGTAATTTGTGCACTCGCGCACCTGGGTCACGCTTCCCGGAGAAGAGCTTAGGCCGTCAAGGCACATTGTCTGAATGGAGTCTATTATTACAAGGTCGGGCTTCTGATCTTTTATGTGTTCGGATACCGCCTGCACGTCGGTTTCGGTCAGAATAAGCAGTCCGTCAGCGGTAACGCCCAGTCTCTGCGCCCGCAGCTTTAACTGGCGCGCAGATTCCTCTCCCGAAACATACAGCACTTTCAGACTGTCACATAAGTGCTGGCATATCTGAAGCAAAATAGTGGACTTTCCTATTCCCGGATCGCCTCCGAGCAGCACAAGCGAGCCTTTTACTATTCCGCCTCCCAGCACACGGTCAAGCTCACCCAGTCCCGTTGAATATCTCAGCTCGGAAGTAAGACCAATTTCGCTTACCTTTACCGGGGCGTTACTCCCGTAAACACCGAGCGAGCGGGAAGCCGTCGCCCCGCCCTTGGCTTTAGGGGTCGGCTGGCGCAGTTCCTCGGTCATAGAGTTCCACTGTCCGCAGTCGGGGCACTTGCCGTACCACTTTGCGCTCTCGTATCCGCACTGCGAACAGACATATATACTTCTTGTTGCAGCCAAAAAAATCACCGTCCAAGATAGTTTTCAATTCCTTTAAAAATCGCCTCGGCGATTTTCTGCTGATACTCCTCGCTGCATATATCCTTTACATCCTGCGCGTTTGACAAAAAGGCGCACTCGCACAGTACGGCGGGAATTTGAGCGTTATACAGCAAAAACAGGTTTTTGCCCGCCTGTTTAACGGTTTTATTGTTGTCGGGCTGAACATTTTCCCGAAAAGAATCCTGAATACAGGCGGCAAGCATTTTTGAGCAGGCATTGTTGGGCGAATAGAACATCTGCCCGCCGTGTACCCTGCGGTCGCCTATGGTATTCTGATGAACGCTGATAAAAACAGCGTCGGGATTGTCGTTGATAATTTTCAGCCGGTTATGCAGGTCGGACGTTTTCTGCGCCCTTATTGTTTTCGCGCTTTCATCGTGAATGGAAATATCGGTATCGCGGGTCATAATGACCTTATATCCCGCTTTTTCCAGAATATCGCGCAGCTTGAGCGAAATCGCAAGGTTGATCTCCTTTTCCACCTCGCCCCCGACTCCTACCGCGCCGCCGTCCACTCCGCCGTGTCCGGGGTCAATAATGACCGTATTTAAATCTGTATTCACTACCGCGGCGCAGGCGGTCGTTTTCTCCCCCTTGCGCGAAAGACCTACGGCAAATATCAGCATTGAAAAAATCAGCAAAGTTATCGTGGTTATTCTTATTATTTTTTTATCCATAAAAGCACCCCCGTTAAATTTATGGGGATTGCTTTAAATTTATACCGCCAAAACTATTTATTGTCCTGTTTGGTTTTATAAACAAGGCGCTCTGAAAGCGAATAG
This sequence comes from Clostridia bacterium, assembly GCA_017438505.1. Lineage (GTDB taxonomy): Bacteria > Bacillota > Clostridia > Oscillospirales > Acutalibacteraceae > RGIG2835. The sequence continues at coordinate 14,123 of JAFRVM010000335.1, forward strand.
CCGTTTAGCCCGAGAAGATACGCCCCTTCCGCAACTGCGGGCACAAACAGCAGGGTTACGCCCGAAAGAATCACGCGTGTCAGAGATATTTCCGAAAGAAGCGGCGTTGTAAGGATATAACGGAAAATAACGGGGACATAGCAGATGCCCAGCGCGCGGTAAACTACGGCAACGCCGTTTGACCATCCGGCAATTTTACCGATTATTAAAATCAGGTAGGAAATGACGTTGGGAATCATGGCGATAAGCGCAATTTTGAGTCCGCGCAGATTGTCCTTCTTCATTCGGTTGAAATTTACTTTGTTTATATCTCTTGATCCGACCTTCCACATATATCCGTAAACCAGTCCGCCGTAAATCAGCAGCTCGACGATCTGCAAAATAACAAGACCGAATGTTTTGCCTTTTTCAAATGTTGAATTAAAAAACATATTGAGCACAAAGCAAAACAGCAGACCCATAAGCATTTTTAAAAGCAGCTCCAGCGCCAGGGAGAGCGGATCATTTTTCTTTTTTTTCATTTTACTCTTCCTCCCCGTCAGCCTCTTCATCTTCTTCCGAAGGGGCTACAAGCAGCTCATAAACCTTAGGCCACGAGCTGAAATTTGCAATAAACGAAAGCAGCGCAAATCCGATTACCACCCATACGACAACCGCAATACCGCTGTAAATAGGTGTTTCGATAAGCTCAAAGCTCAAAAGGGTCAAAAATGTCATAACCGCCCCTATAATAACGGTCAAAAAGTTGCTTTTTAAGTTAATAATGGAAAAAATGGCCGAATTTTTTAATAGATCAATAAAACCAAGTTCAAAAGTGGAGGCAAACAGCGGCAGATGGATCTGCATAAAGCAAAAATACAGCACAATAATAACCGAAAAAGAACAGCTTGCCATAAACAACGGGTTGGTAGAGAAAATTTTCGCAAAATACGAAAACAGCATAGAAAACACAACTACAAAAGGAAAGTCTACCAGTCCGATTAAAAGTCCCTGTTTCCAGTTGTCCGCCAGCGCGTCCATAAAGTCGGAAAAAACAAAAACAGGCTCATCGCACGCTATCTTTTTTGTCAGCTTGCTCAGCGCGCATACGGGAATCATAATGGGAATAAAAGCCGCCAGAGCAATATAAATCTCATCGGTAAGCAAGTACAGTCCCCAAAAAATCAGCGCGCAGATAATAACGCATACTGCGAAAAGTAAATTTGCAAGCGCAAGCTTTCCGAACTTTTCAAACAGCAGATCAAAAAACTGAAAGAACCTTCTTTTTTCGGGTACGTTTTTATCAATGCCCGGTCCGGACTTTGAATAATCGCCCAATCCAAATAAACCCATACTTAACTTCTCCTTATTATTTCTTTTACCAACTGCTCAAACTGCTCAAAGTCCATTGTACAGTTTACAAATTCAAGCAGAGCAGTCTGCGATATATATTCCGGCAACCCGAGAGCCTTTTTAACACATTTGCGCAAAAAGGCGCTGTCCTGTTTACCGGTAAGCCCAAGCTCAAAAAGGTCAAGCCGTGTGACCCTTCTGCCCGGGGTTTTGTCTTGCTTTTTTGAAATAAGGTCAAGCCGCTCAAATTCTTTCTTCAGCAGCTCCGTATCCATTCCCTCAACACCCAGCTTGCCCTCCTTTGAAGGCTGAGCCTTGCGCTTTTCCTTGCCGAAAATCTCGGGAATATAAAGATTTATTATATATTTTTCGTCTATGGCCGATTTTAAATAGTTTCTTATCATAAAACCCGCGCTGTCGCTGTCGGTAAGAATAACTATACCCTTAGCCTTGGCAAGAGCCTTTATCATGGCGAGTTTTTCTTTATCCCTGAAAATACGAAAGCCGTCGGTCTCGATTATAACGGCGTCTACGACAGACGAAAGCTTTATTTTATCGTATTTCCCCTCGACAATTATCGCTCTGTCTACCTTTATCAACGTCCCGCACCCCGATTTTCCTCATCAAGAAGCAGTACAAGCTCGCACACCAGAGTTTCAAGCACGATGCGGCTGTCTGCCCTGCTGCCCTTTAAAAGCATATCGGCTTCGGTCAGCTTGACAACACACCTGCGTAAAACGCTCAGCGAGTAGGAAGCGCAGTCGCGAAATGCGTTTTTTGCCCGAAATTCGATATTTTTAGGATAATCAAAGTCCTTGATAAGCTGTGACGGATCGCCTCCCGAGAGCTTTGTCGCTTTTGCCCTGTACAAATCGACAAAAACCCCGGTAACGCCCGAAAGAATGATTATCGGGTCTATTTTCATGTAGTAATAAGAGTCAATCAGCGAAAACGCCTTTGTGCTGTTGCGGTTTAATATTGCTTTTGAAAGGTCGTAGACCGAAGCCTCGGTGGACTTGCTTACCAGCATATCCACCGTCTGATTGGTTATCTGCGCGCCTGCGGAATATGCACAGATTTTTTCAAGCTCACCGGCCAGCACTCCGAAATCCTCACCCGCAAGTGAGATAAGATAACCGGCGGTATCGCGAGTCATAAGACAGCCCTGTTTCTTTGCCATCTCGCACAGACGCTTTTCGGCTGTACTTCTGTCCGTCTTCGCAAAATCGGTAAAACGCCCCGATTTTTCCGCCACCTTTTTTACCTTTTTCCACTTGGCGTTTTTGGGGTCGAATTTTGAGGTATACAGCACCCAGACAAAAACGCACCAGGGGGCGGGATTTTCCAGAACCTTTACAAGACGGTCAAGACTGTCGGAATCCATTTTATCAGCTTCTATATCGCGCAGAATAAACAGTCTGCACGCGGCGCCGAAGGGAACCATCTCACTTTCGTCCTCGAGTGCGCCAAGGTCGAAGTTGTGCCGCTCAAACTCCCTGACCTGAGCGTTCTGCATATCGCACGCCTTTTTTACAAGGGCGCTCGTGCAGCGTTTTTTCATATAGTCGTCGTCACCGTAAAAAAAATAAAATCCGGTTATCCCGCCGCATTTTATATTTGCAGTGAGGGATTTTATATCAAGCTCAGCCATCTATTTTTCCTCTCTTATCAGCAGGTTTTTCCCGCCCTTGTATGTAAAGGTAATACTTCTGCTTCTGTCGGTGGAATAGATTTTCTCCATTCCGCATGTTATGCACTGACTTTCAACTATAACCCGCTCTTTGCTGTCGGCGGCAATAACCGTCACCGCCGGAAAAAGCGCATCGAGCGATTTGATGTCGGCGGAGCTTAACACCAGAATGTCGCAGGCACGCATATATTCGGGCAGCAGTGCTGCGTCGCCCTTTTCGGGAGCGACAAGCAGCGAGAGTCCGTCAAAGCGAAAATGCAGCCATGTGTTGTTAATCTCATCTGTAAAGGTCTCCAACTTGCCGCCCAGTGTCTCACAAGCGGCATCTTTTATATTATAAAGTTTAATATTATTTCTTTCGCTGACATACAAAATCTCGTCCAGGCGGTCGCCGTCACCCGGCATGAACACCGCTTTGGTCTTAATTACATCCATAACCTTTTCGGCGCAGCGGCAGTAGTCGACCTCGAGGCTGGGCAGCACAGCCAGCGGAATTTCCGCAACATTACTGCCCTCAAGGTATCTGACAACATCAATATGAGCAAGCTTTGCCCCGCCGCAGCCGAGCAGTACAGCCTGTCCGTTCTTAATCACGGCAACGGCGCAGCCACCGTTTGTATCAATAATGCCGATTTTTATTCGTTTGCTGTCGGCAGCTCGGTAAGAAGTCAAAGATACAATAAATATCACTGCCGAAAGGGCTGCGCAGAATCTGTAAAGCTTTCTGCCTTTATTCATAAGGTGTGCCGCAATAAACAAAATGACCGTTGCAGCCATCCAGATATACAGACATTTTATGTTAAGGGATATGCGTGAGAAGGAAAATCCCGCAAATATATCCGCGATTTTCAAAATATATTTTGCAATCAATCCGTCAAGATAAACAAACGGCACAGCAAGATATTTAACAATTCCAAGCGATGGAATCAGAAGTGCGATAACCGCAAGCCACAAAAATACGGTTGCGGGATAAACGCACAGAATATTGACCAGCGGTGCGACCGCCGAAACCGAGCCGAAGCTCATAACACATACGGGCAGGGTAAAAAGCGTTGCTCCGGCCGACTGAGAGAAAACATCTCCGACGGCATAAAGACCTGCTTTGATATGTTTATTTTTAACATTTCTAAAGCATCTTTTGAATGTCCGAAAAAGATGAGGCGTTAAAACTATAAGACCCAGGCTGGCCGAAACCGACAGCAGCAGGCCGACATCGCAGGCTGCGTATGGGTTTATCGCACAAATTATCAGACAGGCAAAACCCAAAGAATTGAGCGCGTCGGACTCACGGTAGAAAAGCTGCGCGCCCATAAGAATGAGCATCATAATGCCTGCTCTTGTCACCGATGGTGCAAAACCTACAATCCCCATAAATACAAAGATAAAGCAGCATGCAATTGCAGCTGAAGTTTTCTTTTTGAGTCCTAAAATTCCGAAAAGCCAAAACAGCAGGCTTACAAGAATTACGGTATGCAGACCCGACACTGCAAGCAGGTGGGATATTCCGCTGTGTGAAAAGTTATCCGGAACTTCATCGGATAAATAGGATTTATCACCGAGAAGCATCGCGCACAGCAGAGCCGACACAGAGTCGTCGGTAAAAAACTTCCTGATTTTCGTCCGGACAAGACTTCGCAGCCAGGCAAAATAATAGTTTATATCTTTTCTGCTTTGCTCCGAAACCTTGACTGAATTTACATCGTAAACATATCCGTAAAGCTGTATGCCTTTAGCGTAGTTTGAGCTTAAACTCGCATACCCGTTTCCGTCGGGAGCATAAAGATGCACCTTTGCAGTAACAATATCCGAAACTCCGGCATCAACAGACTGCCCGCACATAAGACGTATGCAGACATTCTGCGGTGCGTTTTTGCTTTTTATTTTGTCTGTCTTAATTATATAGTAATAGTTGCCGTAATCGGTGTAGGGATCGCTGACCACCCTGCCGGAAATCTGGGTTTCGGTATCATAAAGCGCAGCCAGAGATCCTATTGTATCCCTGTTATAAAAATAAAATACGCTAAAAGCCGCGCAGGCGGTCACCAGTGATAGGATGACCGCCGTGAACCTTCTGAAATTCTTTATTAAAAGCGCCGCCGCGGCACTCAGAGCGCAAAAGACCGCCATTGCCGCCGATAATCCGAGCGGGAGTTTTTCGGCAGCAAAAAGTGAAACAAGATATGTAAAGCCAATTATTGCAAGCGGACGTTTCATAAGCGCTCTCCGAGATGTGTAAAGGTGTTAGTCTTTAAAGAAGAGAGGCAGCGGCTCAAGGAAAACAATGTCATCGCGTTCGGCGGCGTCGCCCTCGGCAAGAACAGCCGCCTGTCCGACAACAGTTCCCCCGGCTCTTTCCGCCAGTTCCCTGATTGCGCTGAGCGATTCACCGGTGCTGATAACGTCGTCAACAAGCAGAACCTTTTTGCCCTTTAACTGTTCGGCCTCCTCGCTGGAGAGGTAGAGGTGCTGAACTTTTTCGGTTGTTATCGACTTAACCTCAACCACTATAGGATCCGTCATGTAAAGCTTTAGCCCTTTACGGCCTACAAAATACTTCTTTCCGCTCTGACGGGACATCTCATAAGCCAGAGGAATGCCCTTAGCCTCTGCGGTAATAAGACAGTCAAAATCGGGGACCTTTTCAAGAAGCAGCTCGGCACATTTTACGGTAAGCTCGGTGTCACCGAACATAATAAAGGCAGCAATATCAAGTTTTTCGTTAATAGCGCATTTGGGAAGCTTTCTCTCGCATCCGGCGATTTTCATCTCATAAAATTCCATAGTGAAACACTCCTGTTAAAAATCATTTATTGTTTGAAAATATCAGCCGGGAGGCCACGCGAGATTTCTGCGGGCAAGCATATGAAAATGCAGATGACCTACAGTTTGTCCGCCGTCCTCGCCGCAGTTATTGACGACGCGGTAGCCGTTCTCAAG
>JAFRVM010000336.1 GCA_017438505.1 Clostridia bacterium
ACGGGTAAATGTGACAACAAGCAGACTGTCCGCAAGACACGGGTTTTCTTCATCGGTAAGACGTTTTATAATTCTTTCTACAAGCACGGCCGTCTTGCCCGATCCTGCCGCCGCGGATACCAAAATTGTACCTTTGCGCGCGTCTATGGCGTTTCGCTGATCTGATGTCCATTTAGGGGAGCTCATTTTTCCTCCTCCTTTACGCATAATTTTTCAAGCACCGCGGCCTTGTCAAATTTCTCAGCCAAAACAGACGGACTGTCTTTCTCATGTCCGCACACGGCTGAGTAATCGCAGTATTCACACGGACTTTTTGACAGAACGGTGGGCAGTGCTTCAATATCTCCTCCGCACAGAGACTGCGCCATTTTTTCAAGCAATACCTCAATATGTTCGGCAATCTGCCCGAACTGACTCAGGGTGACAAGACTGTTCTCTCCTAAAAAACTGCCGTCGCTTTTAAGCTTTACGGGAATGAACTTTCCCGCAAGAGCCTTTTCCATACCCGAAAGCACGCGCGGCTCTCCGAGCAGTAGTCCGTTCATACATATTGTAGTCTGCTCGCCCGAAACGGGATCGCGGCTTTTGGAGGGCTGCGGTTTGATTGCGGGCATATAAAGTACTCCGGCGGGCAGATAGCCGGGAAAAATTTCGCCGCCGTTTTTCCAGATGGCGATTAAATATATAAGCATCTGCATGTTAAGACCGTAAAGAATATCGCTGAGACCGAACATCTTTTTGCTTGTCTTGTAATCGACGACCCTGAAGTAGTTGCCGTTTTCTCCGGTCATTACGTCTACCCTGTCGACGGAACCTATGACCGAAAGCTCGATGCCGCTTTTGGTCCTGATAGTGAGAGGCTTGACCTTGCCGTTGGGAGATATGGAAAGCTCATAAGCGGCTGTTTCAAAATCGCTCTGCGCAAATTCCTCACCCATCTTTTTTACAAGCAGATAGGCTGTATCGGCGAGTTTCTCAAAAAGATACATAAAACGTGGGGTTTTGTCCAGTGTGCCCCCCATCTCACGCTCTATATAATCGGCTATAAGGGTGCGGATAACCTGCGTCAGTTCCTCGGATGACAGCTTGGATATTTTTCTTCCGCCGTATCTTGTAAATACGTTTTCAAATACATAGTGCATAACGCTTCCGTAGCGCATGGCGTCAACCTTTGCGCTCAGACGCGGGTAAGCGCCCAGCCCGAAACGACAGAAGTATTTAAACTTGCAGGTGGAAAAGTTTTCTACCCTTGTGGCCGAAAGCAGCATTTTTTCTCCGAAAAGCCTGCGGGCGACAGCCGGGTTTTCAAACTCAAACGGCCTATTTTGCGCTGCTCTGCCGAGCGCCCGCAGTCGGGACTTATATTCGGGCTTTTGCTCAAAATAGGAGCAAAGTCCCTGTGAAAGAGCGTCTTTTTTGCCGTATCGGCGCGCTAAAACCTCAAAGCTTTGCGCGTCGGTTTCCAGATCGTCACAGCTTTCGGCAGAGTGATATTTGTTTATTTCTATATCGGGCAGAACGTTCTTTATTATTTCCACCGTCTCCGAGGGGGAAAGCGGCGAGCTGTCTGTGTCAGAGAGCGAATAGGATACAAACAGCTTTTGTGATGGCTGCGTAAGGGTAAAATAGTTAAGCAGACGTTCATCCAGCGCCATGTTTTCGGAGGGCTTGGCGACATTGACGCCAAGCTGTTCAAGCCGACGCCGTTCCGTATCGGTAAATGCTCCGAAAGAGGATACCGCTTTTGGGAATTTACCTTCGTTTGCTCCGAGAACGAACAGAATTTTCGGGTCATCCAGCCTTGTTCTGTCGGCCTGCGCAAATGTTACCTGATCGGTGTAAGACGGGATACTTCCGAGGTCGGATGTACCGAGCATATATCCGAAAAGCTGTGAAAAGTCGGCAAGTGACATTCTTTCTTTGCCCAGAAGCTGTACCGACTGGTCGAGCAGACCGATAATTACATCCCACATTCGCAGCTGCCGGCTTGCAAGCTCGCCATCGGTTTGCTCAAGCTTTTCCGCAAGCTCTTGAAGGTGGGTGTCGGCATGGCAGTCACACATCAGGGCGTAAAGTGCCGATGCGATATGGAAAATGTCTGTGTCGCCTGCGGCACTTGCGAATTTTTCAATAGGAGCAACGGCTCTTTTTCTTATATCGTTTATCGCTTCAAGCTTGGTTTTGGTTTTTTCGGATTCCGGAACGTAGCCTTCCGGATTGAGTGTAAATGGGGTCAGCCACTGTTTTCCGCTTATATCCCATGTAAAAATATAGTTTTCAAGGGTAAAAACCTCGTCCTCACTGATATCTGTAAGACCGGTTTTGAGCCATCTCAGGATATCCTCGCTTTTATACGATCCGCAGACGACATTCATAGCTCCGACGATAAATGCGGTGATAGGGAAATTATCAACCGGAACGCGTCTGTCCATAAAAACGGGAATATTAAACAGTCTCATAACCGGTGCTATTATTTCCTCCCACTCAGCGCTGCTGCGCACAACAACGGCTATATCGCGATAGCGGTATCCCTGTCTGATCAGTGC
>JAFRVM010000030.1 GCA_017438505.1 Clostridia bacterium
GCAGCCATTGTAACGGAAAGTCTGGAATTGTCCTCCATCATTCCGCGAATTCTCTTATCTACCTCCTGGCCGAGGGATATGGTGTACTCCTCGCTGTCATCGGTAATAACCGAATAATCCGATCCGCAGATGTTAAGTTTTACTCTTGTTGACTGGTCGTTCATATTGTGCAGCATCCTTTCATAAGTCCGGAAAAACCGGTATAATTTTCATTTAGGTATAAAAACTCTAGTTTAAGTCTTATTATAATACAAAATCGTCGATATGAAAAGACTTTTTATTAAGAATTAAATGTTATTTTTTCGTTAACAGACCGAATTTCAAAAAAACGGGTCGGTGCAAAAAGCCGACCCGAAAAACTTTTAGTTTTTAAAAAAGATCTTTAATAAAACCTAAAACATCGTATAGATTTGTAAGCTGAACTGCGGCCGCACCGCCTGCAAGAGCGGCAATAATGGCGGCAAGAACGCCGATAACCTTGCCCGCTCCTCCCTTTTTCTTTGTGCACTTGAAATCAAGGCCGCTGCGCTTTGCGTATCTCTTTGCGTAGCCCTTTTTTCTGCTGAGAAGGGTTGCATGGTTACAGCCCTTAAAGGCATTTTTGCCGATATTTTTAATTCGTGCAGGCATTTCCACCGTATTGAGCGCAGTGCATCCGGCAAACGCAAAGTCACCTATAACCTGTGTATCATCCGCTATGTCAACATCGCGCAGAGATGTGCAGTTGTTGAAAAAATACCAGCTCATTTCCTTTAAGTCGGCGGGCATGGAAACGCTTGTCAGCGCAGAGCAGGCGTCAAAAATGTTTGTGCCTGTCTCCTCTATGCCGTCGGGCAGAACTATGCTCTCAAGCGAAGTACAGCCGGAGAATACAAAGCTTCCCATCTGTCTGAGCGAATTGGGCAGAACAACCGTTTTAAGCGCCTTACAGCCGGAAAAGGCAAACCCGCCGATAGATACAACGCCTTCGGGGACAATTATCTGTTCCAAAAAGTCGCAGCCCGAAAATGCAAATTCACCTATCTCGATAACAGGCAGGTGCATATAGGACGTGGGGATTTCGGGACGGGTGGAATATCCGTTATATTTTACGAGCACCGAGCCCTGCTTGGCTGTGGCAAAATCAAAGTCGGAGCTGGAAAACTCTCCCTCGCTGCGGCAGATTGCCAGCGGCTCGCAAAGTGCAGTGAAAAATCTGTCAAAATCGGGATAATCGGTACGGTTTATCGTCTTTTTGTTGACCCTCTGACTTCTGAAACCCTCGGGAATGGTCAATTTATCGTCTATGCAGACCGAATAGTAAAGTCCGCTTTTATCGTTAAGGCAGGGCAGTTCCTCGTTAACAACATAGTCGTCATAGTAGGTGTTCTCGGAAATCAGAATCATAAATACCGCTGCCTGGGCAATTTTTGACTTGGCCAGATTTTTTGTGCGGTCGGCAACATAAAGTCTGTAGCCAAGGCTGCACAGGCGCTCAAGTATGGGACGCACCTTTTCGGTGTCGTGACGCGCAAAACTGACATATGCAAACGGCTCTGTGTATTCCTTCTGCAAATCAAGGTTTTTAGGCAGATTAAGAGGCTGCACTTTTGAAGCCTTTACATTTGTCTCCTTTATTTCCTCAACCGCGGTATCAAAGCCTGAGATTTCATACTTGACCTTTTCCGCTCTTGCAAAGCGGTGAGCGGCTGAGTTTTCGGGACAGACAATCGTTACGTTGTCGTTATTGAAACTGAAGGCCGAAAGCGCGATTTTTGAAACACTGGAGGGAATTGTTACAACAAGGGGATATTTAGCGGCAAAGGCAAAATTATCAATAGATTTTACCGGTTTTCCTCCTATTTGAACAGGTATCTCTACCTTGCTCTCGCTTCCGAAGAATCTCTTGATATGAACGCCCTCGGCGTCTACTTCGGTCAAAAAGTTAACCTGCTCATCAGGCTGTTCCTCTTCGGAAACGCTTCCCTTTCTGCACTCCTCGGGCAGAAGGTCGGGCAGCTTGTTCATATCCTCGGTGACCTGTTTATTGCCGTAGCGGTCGAAAATATCCGGCAGATCGGACTTTTTGTCAAGCACCCCGCAGATAAAAAGCTTGCCGTTTTTCACGGCGGTGGCTATTTCATTCTGAATACCCAGGGATTTATCGCAATTGGGAGAGTACAGCAAAAGTACCGCACGGCACTTGTCCGATTCAAGATTTTTCATTGATTTTTCGGCGTTGCCGCTGTCAGCAGAAAGCACATCCTCGTCGTACCAGATGTTGTAACCAACCTGGTCGAGTCTGCGGATAACATTGTATATGCGTTTAAAGTCCTCCTTGGCGCAAATAACGTGAACGTAGGGCTCGCCGCCGGTATAGGGACTGAAGAGATTTTCTCTGTTTATTCTGCTCACAAAAAAGTCCTCCCTTGCACAGAGTTAGATGTGTATACAGATTAATTGTAATGGATTATGAAAAAAAAGTCAACGAAAGTTGCAACTTTTTTCACTTTTAGCTCCTCTGGCTGTCGCAGTAGTCCTTTTTTCCCTTAATCATGGTCTTTAATGCGGTAAAAAAGCTCATATTCCTGCGGTACCGGGGGTATTTATGCACGGCAAACTGCAGAATAAGCGGGAACCAGAAGGTGTGCGACATCTCGTAAAAGAGCGCGCCCTTATCGTAGAACAGCTTTTTATCCCACGCAGAAAACCATGACGACTGCTGACCGGTAACCGAAGCGACGCATATGGGCAGATACAGAATTTTCAAGCCCTTTTTAAGACAGTTATAAAGAAAAATGTTTTCCTCGCCCGAAGCGTACTTTCCAGAGCCCGTTCCGAAATTCTCGTTGAACCTTATTGCGTTTTCGACTA
>JAFRVM010000337.1 GCA_017438505.1 Clostridia bacterium
ACATGGTACGCCGAAAAGAACAACATCGATCCTAAAAGCATCGTTGTTGTATCGGTAATGCCCTGCTCTGCAAAGAAGATGGAGAAGGACAGAGACGATCAGGCTGCGGCCGGCGTTCCCGATGTTGATTTTGCTATTACAACCCGTGAGCTCGGTATGATGATCGAGCGCGCAGGTATCGACTTTAATAAGCTTCCCGATGAGGACTTCGACCCCGCTCTCGGTATCTCCACCGGCGCCAGCGTTATTTTCGGCGCAACAGGCGGCGTTATGGAGGCTGCACTTCGTACAGCGGTTGAAACCCTTACAGGCGAAGAACTCGCCAAGGTTGAGTTTACCGATGTCCGCGGCACACAGGGAATCAAAGAGGCAAAATACAATGTTGCAGGTCTCGAGGTCAACGTATGCGTATGCTCCGGTCTTTCCAACGCCAACAAGGTTCTCAACATGGTTAAGAGCGGTGAAAAGAACTATCACTTCATCGAGATCATGTGCTGCCCCGGCGGCTGCGTAAACGGAGGCGGCCAGCCCATCCAGCCCGCATATGTAAGAAATACAGTAGACCTCAAAGCTGTTCGTGCTGCTGCTCTTTATGCTCAGGACGAGTCTATGCCTCTGAGAAAGTCGCATGAGTCTCCCATTATCAAGATGCTCTACGATGATTATTTCGGCAAGCCCGGCAGTCACAAGGCACACGAGGTACTTCATACTACCTACGCTCCCAGAAAGAAATATTAATTTGTAGCATTTTCGACGCATTAAAAGGCGGTATGGCGCTGAACTTTAGGGGCTATGCCGCCTTTTGCTAAAAAGAATTTTAGTTAAAAGGATGAGATTAAAACGGATACTAAAATTAGTGCTTGTCTTTTAAATGATTCTTTTCCTCCGCTTATTGACGGAGTAGCCAATACTATTGTAAATTACGCTGGAATAATTAAAAAAAATCACGGGAACGCATTTGTTGTTGTGCCGGGTTATCCCGACACAAGAACCGACTATCCTTTCGACGTAATACTCTACCCGAGCATTGATACAACCTCAATGGTGGGATACAGAACCGGCGTTCCGATTTCATTTCCCACATTTACCGAGGTTGAACGCCGAAAACCAAATATCATTCATACTCACTGTCCGATGGCGTCTATTTACATGGCAAGAAATCTGCGATTTGTCACCGGCGCACCGGTGGTATTTACATATCACACCAAGTTTGATGTGGATATAGAAAACGCCGTAAAATTAAAATTCCTGCGCAAGCCGATACTTGATGCAATTGTAGCGAATATAGAAACGTGCGACGAGGTTTGGGCGGTCAGCCGCGGCGCGGGCGAAAATCTAAAAAAGCTCGGCTTTAGGGGCGATTATATCGTAATGCCAAACGGAGTTGATATGCCTAAGGGGAAAATCGAGCAGAGTAAAATTGATGAACTGTCTCGCCGGTATTCGCTGAGCGAAGACGTTCCTGTTTACCTTTTTGCCGGAAGACTTATGTGGTACAAGGGCATCAGAATTATTATTGACGCTCTTAAAAAGTTGGATCAAAAAGGTTTGCCTTTCCGGATGGTCTTTGTCGGACAGGGCTGGGACAGTGAGGAAATAAGCAATTATGTCAATGAGTGCGGCATTGCCGATAAGGTTATTTTTACGGGACCGATACAAAATCGAGATGTTTTGCGTGCCTGGTACAGCCGTGCACAGCTCTTTTTGTTCCCGTCTACCTTCGATACCAACGGAATAGTTGTCCGAGAGGCGGCCGCATGCGGTCTTGCAAGCGTTCTCATTAAAGACAGCTGCGCTGCCGAGGATATCGAGGATGGCGACGCGGGATTTTTGATTGAAGAAAACGCCGATTCAATGGCGCAAAAACTGACCGAACTTCAGGCAGCGCCGGAAAGAATGGCCAGGGTAGGGGAGAACGCCATGAACAAGATTTACTTTTCATGGGAGGACAGCGTTGCTCAGGCGGTAAAGCGCTATGAGGTAGTTATCAGACGTAATTCCTTTATGTCTCCTCACAAAAAGCACACTGTTGAAGATGTTAGTAGCAATATGCAAAGTAACGACGGTGCTCGCCGTTTTATGGACGAATACCGTCAAGGAATAGCAAAACTGCAGGAATATTATAAAAGTTTTAAAAAGAAATAACATTGATTGAAGATATTAAATCCTCATTTGTTTGACTGAACAGATCAAGAAAAAACAAAACTACTCCTATAGCAATAAGAACTGCCATAGGAGTAGTTTTTGCAAAGAATTCGGGTCTATCCCGAATTTTGTGTAAAGCTGAACTTGTGGTATAAAACAAAAACAAACATTATTCTTTGGGAGGCGGCTCCGTCCGCCTCCCGTAATTACATTTTAAGCGGGAAACGAACCCTTTGTCAAGGGCGGCGGCAC
>JAFRVM010000338.1 GCA_017438505.1 Clostridia bacterium
CCCTGCTTAAATGTATGGACAAACACCTCGGTTTATTACAAAAAAATCCGCCGCGGAGAAAAAACTCTCCGTGACGGATTTTAAATTTTATTATTTTATTTTCTCGGGTCGCCGTTGACCCACGCCGCAAAAGCGGCGTTTAGTCTGTGCGGTGTAAATCTGGCTGAAAAGGTGGCTATTGCGTTTCCAAGACTGCAAAATTTAACCCTTCTGCCTTTCATCATGCCTTTGTAACCCTTTTTAGCAACCAATTTTGCGCTGACCGGTTTGAGTTTTGCAAACATTGTTGATTTGCCCTTCATATCTGCGGCATTCTCAAAGCCGGTGTTTGTCGGTCCGGGACAAAGAGCGGTAACGGTTACGTTATACTCTTTAAGCTCCTTTGCCACAGCTTCGGAAAAGGACAGCACAAACGCCTTTGAAGCGTAGTAAACCGCCATATACGGACCGGGTATAAACGCGGCTATCGAAGCGACATTTAAAATCTTTCCCTCTCTGCGCTTTTTCATATCCGCGCCAAAATAATATACCGCGTCGGCAAGAGCCTTTATGTTGACATTCATCATAGCGTCCTGCTTTTCTATATCAGAACCGACGTACTCGCAGAAATCACCGAAGCCCGCGTTGTTTACAAGCACGTCGACGGCAATGTTTTTGCTTTTTACCTCGTCGTAAAGCTCCTTTACGGCGTTTTGCTCCGAAAGGTCTTTTAAAATAACGTTGGCCTTTACATTATTATTTTTTTCTATTTTCGCTTTTAAATCTTCAAGCTTATTTTTACTCCGGGCAACAAGAATAAGATTATATCCTTTTTTTGCCAGAAGTTTGGAAAGCTCGGTACCTATTCCGCTGGAAGCTCCGGTTATAAGTGCTGTTTTACTCATATTTTTCACCTCTGTTTAAAACGTCCTGACACACTCCCCAAAAAGGACAGATATCGCATTTAGGTTTGCGGGCGTCGCACACATCTCTGCCGAAAAGTACGAGCCTGTGGCAGAAATCGTTTGATTTTTCGGGCGGCAGTATCTCCTTTAACTGCATTTCCACCTTATACGGGTCTTTGGTATCGGTAAGACCCAGACGGTTTGTTATACGTATGCAGTGGGTATCGCAGACAATCGCGGGCTTTTTATAGACATCGCCCACAATAAGATTTGCGGTTTTTCTGCCCACACCCGGCAGGGTGGTTAGCTGCTCCACGGTATCGGGCACTCTGCCGTCATATTTATCTCTTATGGCAATGCACATTCCCACAATGTCCTTCGCCTTCTGGCGGAAAAAACCGCAGGAATGAATAATCTTTTCTATATCCCCGGCATCTGCATTGCAAAAGGCTTCAAGGTCAGGGTACTTTTCAAAAAGCTCAGGGGTCACCATATTTACCCTTGCATCGGTGCACTGGGCTGAAAGCCGTGTGGCAATGAGCAGCTCGTGCGGTTTTTCATACTCAAGTGAGCAGATGGCGTCGGGATAGCGCTCCTCCAGCGCCTTGACCGCCAGCAGCGCAAGTTTCTTTTTTTCCATTTTCGTTCTCCGTTGTATGTACGGCTGATATAGTATCAGCCGGTATTTTACAGGTTATACTGCTTTGCAAGTTCCTTTACATAGTACACCATTTCGCCGGTTTCTTCAATACCCGCTGCTCCCCTTACCGCCTGTGCTCTCTGCTCGTCGGTCATACCTTCAAAAATATCGAAGGCGGCGGAATTTTTCGAGAGGGCAACGCCGAATTCTATCGGGATATCGGTATAACTGAAAACCTCGCTCACAGCACCGCCCCCTTTACAAAAAGGTCTTGAGCCGCTCTACGTTTGACTGTTCGGTATGCAGCAGCTTTTCGGAAAGCTCTTTGATTTTTTCGTCGCCCCCGCCGTAATCGCGCTGATGCATTATTATTTTTGTTATACCGTTTGTGCTGCCTTTGATCATCGACTCTGCAGCGTGCGAGGTCGAGCTGTCGGTCATGGATTTGAAGGTCTCCATGATATGCGCCGAAGCCTTTGCAGCGGCATTGATATTTTCCGGCTTGCCGCCCTTGCTTTTGAGCATTTGGTCAGCAGAATCGTAAATCTGCCGATATTCCTCAAGCTGGCTTTCAAGCTGCGAGCGAAAAGCGTCGTCCTTGGAATATTTGAGTATCACCTGAATGCCGTCAATTCCCATTTCCACATTCTGCCTGACAAAATTTAGCATTTCGATATCGTCTATCATAAAAATTCACCCCGGTAATATCCTTGACCGATTGCGGCCGGGATATTCACCGGGAGAAAGAAAATGACAAATTAATCTATATAAAATTCCTTGCCGTTGTCAAGGCAGATACAGCCGAGCTTTTCTCCCTCGCGCAGACCGCAGTTTACGGCGATATGATTGTTGCCTGTAAAAATTTTGCCTGCCTCGCCGCCATCAATTTCAAAGGTGGGAGTGTGACCGGTGACAAGAATTTTATCCTCAAAATACTTTTTGCCGTAGTCAGCGCCCTCAAAAATGAGCTGATCAATAGTGTAATCGTACAGATCACGGTCGGCGGAAAAGTCAGCAAGTCCCGCGTGGACAAGAATATGCGTTTTGCCGCCGGCGTCCACAACCTCGTAAGCGGAAAACTCCTCAAGGTATTCCACGATTCCCTCTTTTTCATCCTGAGAGAGCTTCATAAAGGCGTCAAGTGTAGGCTTGCCGCCCTCGGATATCCACTCGGCAAGGTCTGCTTTAAGCTCATCGTCCGGCGCGCCGTCGGTATCAAGCAGTTCGCGCAGAACC
>JAFRVM010000339.1 GCA_017438505.1 Clostridia bacterium
AACGGACATTTACCCCGCCGCCGCTGCTTGTTTTGACCGTGCCGGAAATGGTTGTCTGAGCAGGAGTCGACGCGACGGTAATATAGCTTTTATAGACATAGCCGTAGGTATACGAGCCGGATCTGAATTCGATCTTGTAAAAGTCGCCCTCGGCGGCAAGAATCGTAACGCTTGCGCCTCGGTTGAGGGTTCCGATTTTAGTAGCCGTTGTGGAGGCCTTTGCGCGCACATTCAGAGCGCCGCTGCTGCTGACCGTGCCGGTCTTTGTTCCGCCGCCCTCTTCCTTGATGAGCTTGACATAGTTTTTGCTTATATAGCCGTAGGTGTAAGCGCTGACTCTTATGTCAATTTTATAAAAGTCACCCGAAACCTCGGTAATTTTTACAGTTGTTCCCTGATTGAGGGTGGTAATTATTTTCGACGTTGACGAAGGACCCGAACGGACGTTTAAAGGTCCGCTGCTGGTTACGATTCCCGTATAAAGAGCTGCAGCTTCAGCCTTAACCGCGCCAAAGTCCAGTCCCGCACAGGGAACATAAACTCCGGCCAATAGTATAATGGCCAAAAGCGAGCATAAAGTTCGTTTTAAATTCTTCATAATTTTTTCCTCCGGCAAAGAAAAATCGGCATAATTACCGTTTATACTATATAATTATAATGGGTAATTTGAAAAAAGTCAACAAAATGGCGAAGCAAAATGAAAACAATCAAAAAATAAAAGGTTACAATTTTGTAACCTTTGTGAATTTTTTGTAAACTTATTCATTTTTGATGCTCAAAAGCACCGCTTCAGCGCATTTTATGCCGTCGACCGCGGCGCTCATTATGCCTCCGGCATAGCCCGCTCCCTCACCGCAGGGGTATAGTCCGCGGGCGGTAATACTCTCGCAGTTTTCGTTTCTTGTAATGCGCACGGGGGATGAGCTGCGTGTTTCGGGCGCGGTGAGAACGGCGTCGAAAGTTGAAAAACCTTTTATCTTTCTTTCAAAAAGACGAAGTCCCGCCCTCATGGAGTTTGTCACAAAGTCGGGCAGGCAGCAATCTATTTTTCCGAGCGCAACCCCGGGGCGGTATGTGGGAGCAACACTGCCAAAGCTCTTTCCCGATGACGAGATGTTATCGAGAAAATCCCCGACAAGCTGTGCCGGAGCGATGTAGCTGCCGGAAAAATCATACGCCGCCCGTTCAATCTTTCGCTGAAATTCCACACCGGCAAGAGGGTGCGAACTTCCGAAATCTTTCGGTTCAACCCCCACGAGAAGTGCGCTGTTGGCGTTCTGACCGTCACGGGCAAAAACGCTCATTCCGTTTGTGCATATCGCGTTTTTCTCACTTGCCGAAGCTACAACAGTACCGCCCGGGCACATGCAAAAGGTGTATACTCCCCTGCCGTCCGGCAAATGAGCCGAAAGCTTGTAATCGGCAGCCCCAAGAGCGGGGTGGCCGGCAAATTTTCCGTACTGCGATTCATTTATAAGGCTTTGCCTGTGCTCGATTCTCGCGCCGACCGAAAATGGCTTTTGTATCATGTCCACCCCGCGCCGGAGCAGCATTTCAAAAGTATCTCTCGCGCTGTGCCCGATTGCCAGAATAACCCTGTCGGCAGGCTGCTCATATCTTTCACCGTCTTCTTCCAGAACAACAGAGCAAATTCTGCCTTTTTTGGCCTTTATATCGCACAGCTTTGTCCCAAAGCGAACATCGCCGCCCAGTCTTATTATCTCTTTGCGAATGTTCTGCACCATCTCGATAAGCTTATCGGTGCCGATATGCGGCTTTGCTAGATAACCTATTTCCTCGGGCGCACCTGCCCTGATAAACTCCTCGATAACCTTGCCCATGCGGACATCCTTTATTCCGGTGGTCAGCTTTCCGTCGGAAAAGGTACCCGCTCCGCCCTCGCCGAACTGCACGTTGCACTCGGTGTCAAGCTCTCCGCCGCTGTGAAAACTGTCAACCTTGATTTTGCGCAGGTCCGCCGGCTGTCCGCGTTCTGCAAGTATAGGATTTTGTCCTGCCTGCGCAAGTATCAACGCAGCCAAAAGTCCCGCCGGACCGCTGCCGACAACAACAGGAGGGGTTTTGGCTTTATCCGCTTTTACGGGCTGATATTTATAGGCGGAAACCGCCGAAACATTGGCCGAGCAAAACCGCTCCTCGGGACAGTTAAGGCTTACATTTACGGCGTAATTGAATTTTATGTCGTTCTTTTTTCTCGCGTCCACCGATTTTTTAACTATTTTGAAATCGGTAACATTTTTTATAGGAATTCCGCTTTTTTTACATGCGGCACGCAAAACGTCCTGACCGTCCGCTTCAAGCGAAACGCAAATATCGGAAATTTTAAGCATTTTCTGCTTCTCCTTATTATTCCAGATAGGCCGCGGCGCCCGCTCCGGCAGTTATGCCGCTGCTCCACGCCCACTGCAGATTGAAACCTCCGCAATCGCCGTCAACATTGAGTATCTCGCCTGCGGCAAAAAGTCCCGCGCACCGCTTTGACATAAGCGTTTGGTTATCAAACTGGTCAAGCGGGATACCGCCCGCCGTCACCTGCGCGTTCTGCCACGAAAGTGTGCCGGTAACCGGCAGCTCAAAGCCTTTTATTGTTTTGGCGAGCAGGTCAAGGTCATTATCGATAAGCTCCGATATCTTAAACGAAAGCTGCCGCGAGAGCGCGATTTTAGCAAGGGTCTGCCCTATGCGCTTACTCAGCATACCGGTAAAAAAGCTCTCGAGCGTGCCGGTATAAAGATCATTCTTTCTTCTTTTAAGAATATCGCGAACCTGGTTTTCCGAAAACTCAGGCATAAAATCTATTTTGACCCTGTAGCTTCCCTTTTTTGCCCCTACCGGACGTGAGATCTGCAAAACAGGAGGGCCGGATATTCCGTACTCGGTAAAGAGCAGTTCCCCCGTCTGCTCGGCTATAACACTGTCGTTACTCAAAAGGGTGATTTTTGTGTCGGTTTTTACCCCTTTTAGCGGTTTTATTTTGCCTGTTTCGGTTTTCAGCTGAACTATCGCGGGCGAAAGAGCCGTTACCGTATGACCGAGCACGGCTGCAATGGTATACCCGCTGTCCGAGCCGCCCAGTGACGGCGCGGTTTTCCCGCCGGCGGCAAGGATAACCGCGTCGGCAGTTATCTTTTCTCCGTCCGAACAATCAAGCAAAAATTTATCGCCTTTCTTTTTTACGGCGGTAACTTCGCATTTGCATTTTTCGGCAATGCCCAGCGCCGCCGCCCTTGCCCGCAGGCAATCGAGCACAGAGGAGGCCTGACGGCTAAATGGGTACATTTTTCCGTCCTTATCAAGGGTGCACAGCACGCCGATTTTTAAAAACCTCTCTGTTACAGCTTCGGGCGGATACCTTTCGATTATCTTCTGCGCGGCCTTTACATCGCCGTGGTAACGCTCCGGGGTGCAATATTTATTTGTTATGTTGCAGGTGCCGTTGCCTGTGGCGGCAAGCTTTTTGCCAAGCCTGTCCATACGCTCGGCAATTATTATTTTCAAATCTTTCCTGCCGTAGCTTTCGGCAAGGGTAATAGCCGCCGCAAGACCGGAAGCTCCCCCGCCGATTATAACCGCTGTTTTCATAAAAATTCTCCGTATTATCTAGGCTTCTTGGAATACATCTTTTTGTAGTAATCCTCCACCATTCTGGCTGCCGAGAACTGCTGCGAGGACATCTCAATCGACGCTCTCATCATCTGCTCCCACTTATTTTTGTCGCCGTAATATGTGGGGATAATCTCATTTTCAAGTGTAGCGTAAAGGCTGTCGGCGTCGTGCTTGTCGGCGTTTTTGCCTTCGTATCCTCCGCCTATCTGCCAGCCGTTTACACCGTGCTCGCAGCCTTCGGGCCACCAGCCGTCAAGGACGCTGAAATTAAGTACGCCGTTCATAGCGGCTTTCATGCCCGATGTACCGGAAGCCTCCATGGGTCTGACCGGATTGTTGAGCCAGATATCGCAGCCGGAGGTAAGAAGTCTGCCCACCGTCATATCGTAGTCGGGCACAAAAACAACATTATCAGTGTAATCGACCGAAAGCTGGTACATCTTTCGAACGATCTCCTTGCCCGCGAGGTCGTTGGGATGAGCTTTGCCGGAAAAGATTATCTGAATCCTGTTCTGCTCAAAGAGGGGCAAAAGCTTTTCCGGCTGACTGAAAATGAGCGTTCCGCGCTTATAGGGTGCGGCTCTGCGTGCAAATCCTATTGTCAGAACATCATCGCGCAGGTTTGCGCCGGGACAGCGGCGCTTGACCTCGGCAAGCATATCCTTTTTGATTTTTTCGTGCTCTGTAAGGAGAGGTTTATTTTGATTAAACGCATTAACTATTTTTTCGTTTTGCCATGTTCCGTTGTGAACTCCGTTTGTAACGGCGATAATCGGCGCGCAGTCCTCAACGTCCGCCCACATCTTTTTTGCTGTTCTGGCATGCAGCTTTGCTACGCCGTTTGCTATATAGGAAAGCCGCAGTCCCGCAACGGTCATATTAAAGGGGCTGCCGCCGATAAATTTGAGCTGATCAAGGGTCAGTCCGCATCTGTCGCTCATATAGCTGATAAGCCGCAGAGGATGGCACTCGTTGCCCGCGGGAACAGGGGTATGGGTCGTAAAAACAATGCTTTTGCGCACGTTTTGGTAAGCCTGCTCAAAGCTCTCGCCCGCCTTCATGCGCTCGCTTATAAGCTCAAAGCCCGCAAACATTGGGTGAGAATCGTTAAAGTGATAGATATCCGGCTCGATTCCAAGCGCTCTTAAAGCACGCACACCGCCCACGCCCAAAATGACCTCCTGAGCGATTCTCTCCTCGTTAAACCAGCCGTAAAGCTGACCTGTGATAAGCCTGTCGCCGTTTTCGGGCAGATTTGCGTCGAGAAGATAGAGCGGAACATTGCCGAAGCAGTCGCACAGCCATACCTTGAGTTTAAGCTTTTTAGAGCGAATTTTTACCGTTACGGTAACTCCTGTATCCTTTAAAAAGTCGTAGGAATACTCGTGATATGTGTCGCAGGGACGCCCCTGTTCGTCAATTTTCTGCTCAACATAACCCTGTCTCCACAAAATGCCTATACCCACCATGGGTTTATTCAAATCGTGAGCCGCCTTTAAAATATCTCCGGCTAAAATTCCGAGACCGCCGGAATAAATCTTAAAGCTCTGGTCAAGTCCGTATTCCATGCAAAAATACGCTGTTTTTTTATCTGCCATATTTATTTGCTCCTTCTTTTATTTATGATTTCGGCTGTTTTTTCGGGCATATCGCCGTCATACAGCCAGTTGAGCTTAAAGGGGTCGAAAAACGCAAGTCTGCCGTACTGAGGATCGTTTTTTGGCAAAACGTATTTACCGTTTTCATCGTTTAAAAGTCCGAGATTCATCGGCTGGATCTCGCAAAGCTCCTGCCCGCAGTTAATAAGCGGAACGGTATTTTCTACGCCAAAAGCCTTTTCCATAG
>JAFRVM010000340.1 GCA_017438505.1 Clostridia bacterium
ATACGCAACATTTTCCATAACAGTTCTCCTTTCTTATTTTTCGGGTATAGCGGAAGCAAAAAAGATTATATCGCTTATGGGACGTTCACTGCCGTAGCCTACTCGGTTGAACACCTTGCCGTTGTGGTATATGGTAGCAGTCTGTCCTCCATCAAGAGTATACGCCTGAACACAGCCGAGTTCTGCGAGCTTAACAGCCATCACCGCGGGAGTCGTACCGTCAACCAGGCTTACCGAGCCGTCAACGGTGCAGCAGAGATAGTGTCTTGTTCCCACCTGCGCAAACGCTGCTCTGGCATAGTTGTCGTTTACCTGTCCGATCGGATAATAGCCGATTTTTTTAATCTCTCCGTCTTTTATCAAAATAGGACCGAAACTCAGGCTGAAGATGATATCGTTGTCCTCAATATATTTTTCAAACTCATCCTTAGTGCCGAATTCCTTTTTACCGACAAGTACCAAATCGCCGTCCGAATTTACAAGGCAGGCGTCAAGGCGTGACGATTTAAAACGGCAAAGCTTGCGGTGATAAATAACCAGACCCTCGTCGCGGTAGGCATAAAAGTCCCCGCTCATGCCGACAACAGCGTTAATCGCTTTGGAAATGGAGGACGTGGTATCTCTTGCAACCGAGCCGAAGCGGTCACCGGTCAGATATCTGCGAAACTGCGAACCGTGAGCAACCGAAACCTCCGCAAAGTTATAGGTCTGACCTTCATACTTGCTTTTCCATAAAACAGCTAAAATTGTCTCATCAAGATAGTATTTAATTTCCTTGCCGTTCCAGTCCTTATCTTTCAAAAATACACTGTCGTCCGCCGAAATAAGTCCGTAGGCCTCGGCAGAATCATAAATCTTTTTGATTTCATCACGTGAGCTCGCCGTACCGAAGCAGTCACTGTCGGGTTTTGGAACAACAACATCGTTCTCGGCGATTACATACAGCTTTTTCATCTTATATATATCGCCAAGGGTATCGCTTTGAAGGTTTGTAAATCCTGTTGAAAACCTCTGATTAAGGCCAAAATCCGCAGCGTCTTTTTTTGCGTCGCCCGAAAAAGAATAAGATCTAAGCGAGATTGCTGTCAAAAACAGCACAATAGCCAGTGCGGCTATGGAAATAAGTGTAATAAGGAAACCGAAGCTGACGCCAAGGACGGTTTTTCGTTCTTCGCGTTCCTCTTCTTCCATTTCCTCGTCATATAATGCAAAATAATCAAGCGGTTTATAATTCATCTGTCTTCACCCCCGCAGAAAATCAAAGTCCGCCGAGCAGGGCGGAAATAAGCCGTTCATCCAGCACTATTTTCCAGTTTCCACCCTCGTAAACAAGGTTGATATCCAGGTCGTTTCCGCAGTAATAAATATCCCTTTTGGAAATCACGGTATCCAGCGCCCGGTCAAAAATCTCCATCGCAACCTCTTTTTTAAGGTTGTGATTTGCGTCGTAAATCTCGTCGTTGGTTTTAATGGAAGCTACCTTTTCGCGGTAATACTGGTCGGTGAGAACTGCCATATCCGCCTTTGCCTCATTAACCGAAAAGGAGACAAATCTTACCTTCTGAACGGCGTTTATCCCGTCGATTTTAGGCTGGTCTAAAAGTGTGTAGGAATAGCTTGATTTAATAACATCAAAAAGCTTTTTTTCCGATTGATCGGAAAATTCCTTATCCATGCCAAGTTTTGCCTTGCCGGCGAGATATTTTTCCGCTTTTTTGAAATTGCCGTCGGATACGCAGTCAAAAAAAGCCGTAACCGTTTTTGCACAATTAGGCACACGGCCGAGTACCTGCGGCTCATCCGGTCCGTTAAAGCAGAAAACACATGCCAGAACTGCAAAAACCGTAATAAGCAATACCGACATGACAAAAAGCGATTTTCGTTCCATGTACTTTTGCACTCCTCTTTTGAGTAAAACTCTATTAAATAAGAATATCATTATACAGAACAAAAGTCAAACCAATCGGCAAAAATTAAGAAATAATTAAGAAAATCCCCGAATTCCATAAGAATTCGGGGAATAGCTGTAATTATAAATTAGAATTTAACAGTCCAGCCGTAGGGATCCTCGAGTTTGCCGAACTGGATGCCTGTGAGGTTGTCGTAGAGCTTCTGAGAGAGTTCGCCGATTTCTCCGTTGTTGATTATCATCTTAACATCGCCCCACTTGAGCTCGCCGATGGGAGAGATAACAGCCGCTGTGCCTGTGCCGAATGCCTCGGTCAGCTTGCCGTCCTTGTAAGCCTGAGCGATCTCGTCAATGGAGATGCGTCTTTCGGAAACCTTGAGTCCCCAGGATTTGAGCATCTCAACCGCGGACATTCTTGTAACGCCGGGAAGAATGGAGCCCTGAAGAGCGGGAGTAACGATTTCATCGCCGATTACGAAGAATACGTTCATTGTGCCGACTTCTTCAACATACTTTCTCTCTACGCCGTCAAGCCACAGAACCTGTGTGTACTTTTCGTCCTCAGCTTCCTGCTGAGCCTTGAGGGAAGCGGCGTAGTTGGCCGCTGTCTTGGCAAAACCGAGACCGCCGCGTACCGCGCGGACATAGTTCTTTTCAACATAAATTTTTACGGGGTTGAGTCCTTCGGGATAGTAAGCGCCGACAGGAGAAAGGATGATGACAAACAGAAGATGATGAGCGGGATGAACGCCTACCATGGGATCTGTTGCGAAGATAAAGGGGCGGATGTAAAGGGATGTGCCCTCTTCTGTGGGGATCCAGTCCTGATCGATCTCAACAAGCTTCTTAGTTGCCTCAACAGCGAATGCTTCGTCGATCTTGGGGATGCAGAGGCGCTCGTTGGAATTATTGAGTCTTGCCATGTTTCTGTCGGGACGGAAGAGGGAGATTTTACCTTCGGGCGTGCGATAAGCCTTTAAGCCCTCAAAGACCTCCTGACCGTAGTGCAGGCACATTGCTGCGGGATCGAGTGGGATAGGACCGTAAGGTACTATTCTTGCGTCATGCCAACCCTGACCCTCGTCATAGTTCATAATGAACATATGGTCGGTGAAGATTTTACCGAAGCCGAGAGCTGTGCCCGGGGCGGGTTTCTGCTTGGGATTTTTTGTCATTTCGATGCGAATTTCCTGCAAAGTTAAGACCTTCTTTTCAAAAATATTGGAAATATTATAACACTGTTTTACTGAAATTTCAATAATTTATTTAATGTCTCTTAAAATAACTGAGTGTGCCGACGTATTTGCCGTCTTTTACGGCAACCCGTGCAACACGTTTGCCGATAAGACAGACAAGCTCGTAGTTTATTGTGCCGATTTTTTCCGCAAGTTCGTTAACAGAAATCGTTTCTTTGCCCTCGCTGCCGAAAACGGTAATGGTCATACCGCTCCTCGCCTCGGGGATATCGGAAACGTCAAGCATAAGCTGATCCATACACACTCTGCCTATTATCGGCGCGCGTTTGCCGGCGACAAGCATATCCTGTCTTCCCGAAAGACTGCGCTGATAGCCGTCGGCATAGCCGATGGGAACGGTTGCGATACGGATCGACCTGTCTGCAACGTATGTTCTGCCGTAGCTTACCGATGTGCCCGCCGGAGCGTCCTTGACAAGCGAAAGCACCGATTTTAACTGCATTGCGGGGCGGATATTTATAGCCCCCTCCATTTTGGGCGAAGGTTCAAGACCGTAGAGAATAATTCCGGGACGAACGGCGTCGAGATGGAACTGCGGATAAGCAATGGTAGCCGCCGAATTGCAGCAGTGGCGCAGTTTGAATTTGATGCCCCTCTGTTCAAGGGCGTGCACCATGCCGATAAAGCAGTTATACTGCCTGTTTGTAAAATCCCTGCCCGCCTCGCCGTCGTCGGCAACCGAGAAGTGGGTGAAAATTCCCTCAAAATCAAGATTATCCATATCGCAGATACTCTGCGCGATATCTACCGCGACAGAGGGTATTCCGGCGTCCTGACACAAAACGCCTATTCTGCCCATACCGGTATCGACCTTTAAATGACAGCAGACATTAACGCCCGCTCTTTCGGCGTTTTCGGCAAGAGCCTTTGCGTATTCATAGGAAAAAACGCTCTGAGTGATATTGTTTGCCGCAAGCTCGCCGGCAAGTCCGGGAGGAGTGTAGCCGAGAATGAGCACCGGCTTTTTTATGCCAAGCTCACGAAGCTCCAGGGCTTCCTCAATATTGGATACCGCGAATCTGTCCGCACCCAGACGGTCATACTCTTTGGCGACAAATTCCACCCCGTGACCGTAGGCGTCGGCCTTGACAACGCATATCATCTGAGTTGTAGGCTTTAAAAGAGCCTTTATCTCGCGGTAGTTGTTTTCAATTGCCTCCAGGTCGATTTCCGCCCATGTTCTTTTGATAAAATCAGGCATTTTGTTACCCTCTCCCTTTGCAGTCAGTTCATTTGTGCAACTGCTAAATTATTTATTATTTGTATTTCTGTGATTCTTTCGGAGTACTTTTCTTTAAAGCCGGTCAGTTCCTCGGTTGTCATTATATAAACCCCCGCCTCGCCGCATTCCAGTTCGTCTATATAAAAGCGGTGGTTTGTGTATGAGAGGACTATCTGCATCTCGTTGGTCATATCCTCGATTTTTACCGTGTCTATGTAATCCTTTACGGGAGTTTTTTCGTAAAACAGGGTGTATATATAGGGCACCCAAAAGGCGTCGGAATAGTAAATAGTCTTTTCTCCGTCTGCCATTCTCTGAGACGCCGCAACAGCTTCGCCCAGATGAACGCCTGTGCGGCTTTCGAGCGAGCGCTTAACATCGGTGCAGTAAAAGGCAAAAAATCCGGTAAACATTATGCAGTAGACAAGCGCCGCCGCGATAAGCTGCTTTTTGTTTTTAAAAACATCGCATACTCCGATACCTGCAAAAATAATAAGAGGCAAAAATACAATGTTTACCCTGTTGATGTTTACATCGGAGTAAACAAAGAATAGCGCAATTCCAGCGGCGAGCCATATTCCCGTTGCGACCGAAAATAAATCCTTTCTCGCCATAACCCTGTACCCGCCGTAAAGGGCAAAGGGTATTGATATATAGTAGCATATTCCAAAGCCGGGAACACAGTTGTAAAGCAGTCCGTCGTCCTGCACTATGAGCATCCTGTAAAGGTTTGAAAGAGCGTTTTTCAGCCCCGTACCGCCTGCGGCTGTGGACATACGGCTTGTGCCGGTAAGCGACGGGGCGGTAAAACCGAGGATTTTGATGTCTCCCCACCCGAATTTATTTGTAAGCACAAAAAGCGCAATAGGCAGCGCGACAGCGGCAAAAACCAACGCCGAGAAAGCTATAATTTTAGTTTTCGGTCTGTATTTGTAAATCATGTAAGGTACCGCCGCGAGCAGAAACAGGGGTACTACCAGATACGCCGTGCCGTATGCGTAAAGCGAAAGTGCAAGCACCGCCGCACCCGCGATATACATCCAATCTTTTCTTATTCCCGAGGTAAACAGCCATACGCCGATTAAAAACAACGAGGGAAAAAGGTTGGATTCAAGTCCCCATCGGGAAAGCAGTATATGCCACGGAGAGACGGCGACCAGTCCCATTGTAAAAAGAGCGGTGCGAACGCTGTAAAAGTTCTTTACAAAAAAATATGTAACCGCAACCGATAATGTGCCGAAAATAAGGTTGACGATTCTTACGGTAAAGATGTTAAGCCCAAAAAGGGCGACAAAGGGCATTGAAAGGTATGCGTAAATGGCGTTTTGCCCGCTCCCCCACGAGATAAGATGTACCGGAAGGTGCGTGCCGTTGCGGTCAACGCCGTATTTTAAAAGCGACCATGTGTCGTAGCCTATCGCCGCTTCATCGTTATTAAGGGCCGGCGGAAGCTTGGTAAAATAAATAACTCTCGCCAAAACCGCAGCTAAAAGTATCAGCCAGAAAAGCAGAGCGGTCTTATTTTGTACCGCGAAGCTCTTTATTCTGCTATGTGCACGCAGTACCTTTTCCAAATGCCGCCGCCTCCTTTTACTCCCAGCTTATGTTTTCTTTAATAACCCTTGCGGGCACGCCCGCCGCTATGCAGTGGGGAGGAATATCCTTTGTGACCACCGAGCCGGCTGCAATTACCGAGCCCTCACCGACGGTGACCCCCTTTAAAATAAGCACGTTCATACCTATCCATACGTTGTCGCAAATCTTTATTGGGGCGCTTTTTTCCTTCCCTCCGACAATACTGTGATTGTCGCTGTCGCGGATTGCGACGTTTTCGGATATTATCACGTTTTCACCGATGGAAACACTGTTAAAACAGTTTATTTTTGAATCGGTGTTAATATACCCGCTGCCAACACTCAGGCTCGCCCCGGCGTTGACCGAAACATCGCACCCGCTGTAAACGAGAAAAAGACCGTTTATACGCAGCTTTGCGTTTTCACGCATTATCAGCGAGGTGGGCTTGAGGGTCTTTTTTGTATGGCTCTCGCCCAGCTTGAGCTGTGCTCCCGGCACGGCAGATATAATCGAAGAATCCTCTGTCTGGATATAAACCTTTTTGCCCGCGTAAATGGGGTATTTTAACTTTTGCTTAAATCCGGGCCCGGCATCCGATTTAAAGTTGCATTTTATACTCTGCAAAGACATAGCGGTTTCACTCCCGTCATCTCGCGCAGTGACCGCAGGGTCCGCAGCCGTTGGCGATAGCGTCTCTCTCCGGCATTCTGACAAGCGAATCTCCCGCCGCCGGACAGTGTTTGTCATAGTGATATATCATTGATTTTCCGTCGGCATAGCAGTAGACATACCCAATAAGGTTATCGTCCCTTTCCGGCAGTTTTATTATGGTTTCGGAATAGCGCTGCAGATAATCGTAAAGATCGGCAACGTCAACGTAATATTTAAAATAGCTGCGCTTCATAAGTATTTTACTGCGGTAGCGCACGCTGTCGAGATACACGACGCACACGCACACAAGATTGTTGTCGTTGTCGGTGTAAAACTCGGTAATATCAAAGCTGTCCACCTTGCTAAAGTCGGAAAAATACTGCTCTATATCGTAAGCGCTGTTCTTTTTGTGCCACCTGCGCTCTGAAAGGTCGTACATCTTCTGCCAGTCGTTTTCCTGCCACGCAAGCATAAAATCGGTGGCTGTTTTTTTGTAGGAATCGCCCACAATCGCTTTTGTTATACCTTTTGACGCGTATTTAAGTCCGGTAAAAAGTCCGATTACCGCAAGGGTCATTACGACGCTGAAAAAGATTTTGCTGCGCACGGTCTGTCTGCCGTATTTCCACAGTAAAAACAGCCCGACCGGCAGAAATACAAAGCATGCGGCAACCATTACCACGGGCAGCTTATACCATTTCTGGGTCTTTACCTCAAAATCCTCTCCGAGCGGGGCAAACACCTTTTCGGGTGCGGCGCTCTCGTCCATTTTAAATTCAAAAATGCTGTCGTCGGGAGGAGGCGGCTCGGTCGGCAGAACGATTTCGTTTTTGACCTCCTCCGGCAGAGGGGCAAAATCCACACGGACAAGCAGACCCGCTCCGCGGCCTTCTTTCAGCAGCATTGTTCCCGCGGCAAGACAAATAACATCATAATCGTTTACCGCGGCGCAGATGATATTTGTGTATGCGTCGGGAATAAACCCCACCGGCGTCGCCATATTCCACACCTGAAGGCGAAAAGCTCCGTCGGGCATTTTTATGCTCTTGATGCTAAGGCGCATACCTCTCTGTATTTTGTAAATATCCCGGTCATCTGTCCGGCTGTTTTTTTCAAGCAGACACTCAAAGGGTTCGAACTGACCGCCGATATTCTGCATAAAACAGTTCTCCCCTTTCGTTATCTGTAAAGAGTGTAGTTTTTCTGGTCATAGTAGTTATATAGGTTAACCGATTTGGGCTGACTTACGTTATTGGGCTCAAAGCCGGTAATGAGCAGACAGGCGTTCCATTCGCCGCTCTCATCTTCAACGTATATAATCTTTTCCTCAATTTTAAAGTTTGTGCCGGTAAAACCTATGGGCATAACTATTTCGATGGTCTTGTTTGCGCGGTCAACCGAAAGGCTGTAGTGACCGTCGGCAGATTTCCACGTTCCCGAGAGCTTTTCGGCGGTAAATACGTCAAGCTCCAGCGCAAGACGGGCGATATCGGTATCCATTGCGCCTATGTTTGCCATAATTGTGGATATGGCGTCAGGGTCGGCGTTGCCTGTCTGATCCATAAGATACGCCTTGCTGATAATTACAAGCTGCTTTGCCTCCTCGTTGTTTTCAAGGGCGGAAAGCAAAGTTATGGCTCGCTGATAGTTGCCGTTTGTAAAGGCGTTGAAGCCGTTTTCAAAAACAGTCTCCTCAAGCTTAACGCTTACGTCCTTGTAATCGAGGATACTCTCGTAAAGCGCGATAGCCTCGTCAAACTGACCCGCGGCAAAAAGCTCGTCGGCGTAGTCGTATGTACATTCCCTGAGGCGCTCGCGGCTGTCGCTGTAATCGGCAAGCTCCGAAAACAGTTCCATTGCGCTCTTATAGTCGCCGTCGTTGTAGAATGACTGCGCCCAGTCATATTTGACCTCCATCAAAAGCTCGGGGCAGTCGCGGAAGTTCCCGAGACCTTCGAGCACCTCCACAGCCTCGCTGTAACGCTTTGTCTTGTAATATGAAACCGCGTTGTTGTAATCGTCGCTGTACATAATCTCGGGCACGGCAAAAACGCCGAAGCATATAACGGCAATAACAATCAGCACAATAAGACCTGCCGTGACGTTTTTTGAGGTGACCGGCTTATACTTTGTCACCCTTTTTACAACGGCAAAATCCTCCTGCTCGTTTTTCTGCATTATCGCGCCGTAGGTAAGAGGCTTGTCGTTTTCTGCCCTCTTTCTTTCCACACGCTTGACTCTGTACTGCTCGGGAGTATAGTGGTCGCTAAGGCCGGAAAAAACGCGGCTTATACGCTTATATTCGGAAGCAATATCTTTATTCTCTTCTGCCATGTCTTTTCCCCCTTGCAAGCGCAATTTTTCTTATATATTATAATCCACCCGTATCTGTTTGTCAAAGGAAACATCCCTTTTGTTATAAAATGTTAAAAAATCAAATAAAACAGGCGGCGCAAAAGCTGCGCCGCCTCGAAATATATTGATTACAGTTCCTTTACAAGAGCTTCAAACTCGTCAAGAGTCTGCGCAAACACCTTCATTGCGCTCTCGACAGCCTGCGGCTTTGTAAGGTCAACGCCGGCGATTTTCAGCTCCTCAAGGGGATAATCACTGCCGCCGGTACTGAGGAATTTAAGGTAGTTATCTG
Source organism: Clostridia bacterium (assembly GCA_017438505.1). GTDB lineage: Bacteria > Bacillota > Clostridia > Oscillospirales > Acutalibacteraceae > RGIG2835. Next base: position 9,261 of record JAFRVM010000340.1, read on the forward strand.
CATTGCCGCCGGTTAGAATGCTGTCGGCAATTGCAACTGCGGAGGAAAATCCGGTTGCATACTGATAAACGTAGAAATTCCTGTAAAAATGGGGAATGTACGCCCACTCGTAATCTACAAGCTCGTCAACCTGAGCGCCGTCATAGTAGGTGGTTTCAAGATCGCGGTAGATTTTGCACAGAGCTTCGGCGGTAAGAGTTCCGCCCTGCTCGGCAAACTCGTGAGCCTTCTTTTCAAACTCTGCAAAAAGGGTCTGACGGAAAACGGTGGTGCGGAAACCCTCGAGGAAATGATTGAGCAGGAAAGCTCTCTGCTTTTTATCGGTAACCTTGCCCAGCATATATTTTGTGAGCAGCACTTCGTTTACCGTGGAAGCGACCTCGGCAACCATGATCTTGTAGTCGTGGTTTACATATTCCTGAGCCTGATTGGATTTGTAGCTGTGCATGGAGTGTCCGAGTTCGTGAGCGATGGTGGAAACGTCATCAAACGAGCCTGTGTAGTTGAGCAGAACATATGGGTGTGTGCCGTAAATTCCGCAGGAGAAAGCGCCGGAGGTCTTGCCCTTGTTCTCGTAAACGTCCATCCACTTGTTGTCGTAAGCCTGGTCAAGCAGTTTGCCGTATTCCTCGCCCAGCGGTACGAGGGCTTCTTTGATGATTTTTCTCGATTCTTCAAAGGTGTAGTTCATCTCTACATCTTCGACAATGGGAACGTACATATCGTACATGGATATATCGTCAAGACCCATGAGCTTTTTGCGCAGATTGATGTACTTTTTCATCGAGGGCAGAGCCTTGTGGACGGCCTCGATTAAGCTGTCGTAAACCGAAACGGGCACGTTGCTGTCAAATATAGCCGCTTCGCAGGAGCTCTTAAATCCGCGTACTCTTGCGTTGTAAATATGCATTTTAACCTCGCCGGAATAGTTGGCTGCAATAGTGTTTGCAAACTTTTTGTATGTGCCGAACATTCCCTTGAAGGCCCCTGTGCGCACCTTTCTGTCGGAGCTCATACGGTAAATGCCGAAGTTTCCGGAGGTAAGCTGAACCTCCTTGCCCTTTTCGTCTTTGATTTTGGGCAGTTCCATATCGACGTCGGTAAGAGCGTCGTAAACCTGCGAGGGAACCTGCGCGGCCTCGCCCAGCATGGCCATCATCTTCTCGCACTTTGCGTCGAGGGTGTAGGGCTTTGATCGGGTGATATCGTCAATGCAGTGGCGGTAAAGAGCCATCTTTTTATGCGCCATAAATTTTTCCAGCTTCTTTCCGGGAATGGCGATTATCTCGGGATTCATAAAGGAAATAGCAGAGTCAAAAGCGACATAAAGATTCATCGCTCTGCCTTCCATCTCGACGTGCTTTGCCTCGCTTGCGTCGGCATATTTGTGGAGCATGGCGTAAATTGCGGCAACCTCGGTGCGGCGCATTACGTCAAAGATAAAATCGAGAGCGGTTTTGAGCGATTTTGCGCTTTTGCCCAGAGTTCCCTCAAATTCGGGAATCTTTTTAATAAGCTTTTCAATCTCTGCAAGCTCCTTTTCCCAAGCCTCGTAAGAGGGGTAAATGCCGGTAAAATCCCACTGATAGGCGGGATTCATCTCGCTGCGTTTTTTCAGTTCCATAATACTTTTCTCTCCTTTATTTATTTATTTTTCCATTTAAAAAGGCAATACATTCATCGGCCGTGCCGACGGTAAAGCCGTCTTTTTTAAGTGTATACATAATATTGGTTTTTGAAAATGCGATTATAAGATTTTTTGTGGTATAGACCTTTTTAAGGCTGGAATAGGCAAGCTCGTTGCTGCCGCCCGAAGAGCCCTCAAGCTCCATTTTATCGTCATATAAACTGACTGTTATTTCTATCTCTTTACCGCCGTTTACCTCTTTATCTCTCGCCGCGGTGATTTTGACCATTTTTTTGTAGGAAAAGAAAAACAAAAGAACAAGCAAAATCACAGAGCCGAAGAAGATAAGATACACAAAGTCGCTCGGGTTTAGAATAAAGCCGACAAGAGAGAGAATGGATGTATAAGCAAGCAAAATAATGACCACGATTCTTACCGGTCTTTTAAAATTGCTCCAGGTAAGCATCTCTTTTATCATGTCCAGGTCGCGGGTGTACTCGTTTTTAAAACGCAGATCCATTTTTATATCCTCCTTGATACATACGTCGGTTTTATCTTTTTATTTTACTTTTTAAAAAGGCAACGCACTCATCGGCGCTGCCGACGGTAAAGCTGTCCTTTTTAAGTATATACATAAGTCTTGCCCCGGAAAGTGCGATTATAAGATTTTTTGTGGTATAAATCTTTTTTAGGCTTGAGTATGCGACTTCAACACTTCCACCGGACGAAGCCTCAATCGCCATTTTATCGTCATAAAGACTGACTGTAATTTCTTCTTCTTTGCCGCCGCTTACCTCTTTATCTCTCGCCGCGTAAAGCTTTACCCGTTTTTTGTATAAAAAAATAAGCAGGAATATGAAAATAATCCATATTACTAATGATACTAAAAATGTATTGTCATGAAAATGAAGATAGCTTGTTACCGATTGGATAATTCCGACGGCGATCAGAACCAGTGTCGCAATTCTTATCGGGCTTTTAAAATTGCTCCACGCTAGCATTTCCTTGATTGTATCAAGGTCGCGGACATACTCGTTTTTATAGCGAACTTCCAATTTTCATCCTCCCTACCCCAGCAGTTCTTTAATCAATTCTTCCTCTGGTTTTAAATTTTCCGATGAAACAGATGCAAAATTTTCAAGCTCCTCGCGCATGGGAGCGGACATTGTGCGGCTGTTTGCAAGGGCGATGTACGCCTTTTTATTGCCGCCGAAATCGGGGGCGTCTTTAAGAGCGAAAAGATTGTATATGCGCAAAAAGCCCATCTCACGCGCAGCGGCGATCAAAGCGTTGCACACCTTACCGTAGTTTTTCGCGGTTTTTGACTCCACCCCAGCAACACGGGCGACCTCATCGGAGAAATTTTCGCTCCAATACTTTGCAAATTCGTTTGCCGCGCCGAAGGCGACAAGTATGTACTGTTCGCCGTTCTCTCCCGCTCCCTGCAGTGCTGTGCGGTATTCGTAAACAATATCCTCGGCGGTGCGTTTGGCATAGGTATCGCCGCTCCAGCCATATCCGCAGCGCTCGGCAATTATTACGCGGTATTTTTCGGAGAGCTTCTGCGCAAGCTCAAAGTGCTGTACCGCCGGTGCGCACTCTGCGCAGTCGTGCAGAATGATAACCTTTTGATTTTCAGCGTTTCCGCAGGCAAAAAGGTGTATGTCCTCGTCGTCAAAGCTGACCGTTCTGCCGGGGAAGGGGTATTTGCCACGCTCGATATATGTCATAACGGCATTGCAGAGAAATACAGTAAGCAAAATCGCCGCCGCAATATACAGATAAATCATAAAAATCTACTCCTTTTCACCTTATCGCGCTATATATTTTGTCTGACACCGCACCGAGCTGCTCCATGGTAAGAGCCTCGGCACGCACTGTCGGCGAAAGTCCGCATTCGCTCACGGCGGAGGTCACTGTGTCTTTGGATATTCCAAGTCCGTTGCCCACCGAATTTACAAGGGTTTTTCTTCTCTGACCGAAGGCGGCCTTTACAAATTTAAAGAAAAATTCCTCACTATGCACCTGTACCGCAGGTGTTTTTCTTATATTTAGTCGCAACACCGCCGAATCGACATTTGGCGCGGGCATAAAGCTGCCGCGCGAGACCTCAAACAGCATTTCCGGCTCGGAATAATATCTCACCGCCACCGTTACCGCTCCGCTCTCGCGTGAGCCGACCGGCGCGCACATTCGCTGCGCCACCTCTTTTTGCACCATTACCGTAATGCCGTCGATGGGCAGCCTGCCCTCTAGCAGAGCCATAATTATGGGCGAGGTTATGTAATAAGGCAGGTTTGCGCACACGCAAACCTTTTCGCAGTCGGAAAACTGCTTTTTTATTAGGTCGGCTATATCTGTTTTTAAAATATCGGCGTTAATGACGCTTACA
>JAFRVM010000341.1 GCA_017438505.1 Clostridia bacterium
TCTTTTTCTTTGTCCTCGGGGAAAGAGGGCACGCCGGCGGAATTGATCTCCAGCGGCAGAAGGTCGACGCACTGCTCGTCGGCCGAAAGAAGCTTGTTGAGCTGGAGGATAATGCTGTTTATATGGTCAAGATCAAAGGCGGCCTTATCCAGCACAACGGAGTAGCCCATACGGTTTCGGGCAAGAGCGCGGCCGTAGCGGTCGACAATCTCGCCGCGCGCAGCGTGAACGGTAATGTTCTGGGTGGTGCTGTAGGTTGCAGCCTCAAGGTGTTCCTCACCTTCAACAATCTGCATGGTCATAAGCTGCAGGGCATAAAACATTAAAATTCCCGCGACAAAAAGACCAAGCGCGATATAACGGGAAATTTTTATCGTATTTTCCATTAAAAAAGTCCTCCCTGCCGCATAAAATAAAAATGATGTCTACTTTCTCTGCCCCAGCGACGTTGCTATTACCTTTGTAAACAGGTAAACCGGCGCCATTAAAAAGGCAGAGTAAAGCACCGATACAAGCATTACGCCGTAAAATTCATACCACAGCTCGGGGTATCCCCAAAGCACATTGAAAAACAGCCATCTTATTACTCCGAAAACAAACATGGAGCAAAGGCTGAGAAGTATAGCCGTCAAAAGGTTGTTGCGCATAAGGTCGGTAATTAATATTCCGCAAAAATAACAAATTACCGCCACAAAAAGTCCGTTGAATCCAAAAACTCTGGTGCCGGAATAGTCCATTAAAAGTCCCGCGGCGGCGCCGTAATAAAGTCCTGCCTTGTCACCCTCAAAAATAGCTATGGACAGGGCGCAAATCATTAAAAGGTTTGGCCCTGTTCCGTTTATCTGAGGCATCATTCCGGGTGTATACTGAATTATGAAAAGCGCATAAAGCTCGGCGGCGTAGGCTATCCACTTCCAGTTGACAGCTCCGAAATTAAATTTTCTTTCCATAGCCGCTATTCCCCTTGAGACGAAACTGTGCTTTCGGTCTCTCCCTCTCCGCCGAAATCGGTCTCGCCGGAAATTGAATCGGTGTCAACCACCGTTCCCTGACCGGAGAAGTCCACAAGCACAAATACATCGCGGCACTGCGCAATGTCCGCCATGGGTTTGACCACAGCGTAAAGGGAAATGCTCTGAGGTTCGGGGTTGACCTCCATAACCTCGCCTATAACCACGTTGTCGGGGAAAATTCCGCCGAGACCCGAGGAAACTATGATATCGCCTGTCGAAACATCGCAGTCGCGCTGCAAAAGGCCTAGTTTTGTATATCCCTTTTTTGCAAGCGACGATGTGCCGCTTATAACACCGTTATCCCTTGTGCGGCGGTCAAATGCTCCAACGTCTATTGTGGAGTTAAGTATTGTTGTGACCTTTGAGGTGATGAGTCCTACCTCGGAAACATAGCCCACAAGACCGTCAGCCGTCATAATAGGGTCATACAGCGATACTCCCGAGGACGAGCCCTTATCTATGGTAAACGGATAAGAGCTGTCGGTGGTATCGCGCGAGATTACGGTAGCCGGTACAAAATCAAAGTCGGCGTTTTCCTCTTTAAGACCGAGAACCTCTTTTAAGGTTTCGTTTTCTCTTTTTACATCCTCATAATCCACCAGCTTGTTGTTAAGCTCGCGGATTCTGGCTTTAAGCGCCTCGTTTTCCTCACTCAGCGCCTTGGGGTCGCCGTATGTGCGGTTTAAATCCTCCGCTGCACCGGTCAGCTTGGAAGTAAGACGCTGCACCGGGGAGGTTATAAGGCTGAATGCAGTGGAAAAAATATTGGAGCGTCCGCCCGAAGCGGCGGAATACAGCATTAAAACAATCATAACCACTACCACAACAATCAGGGCGCGGAAATTTTTGCCTGCAAGCAATTCCTTCACTTAGGTTTCCCCCTTGCCGATAAACTGATAAACTTTTGCCGATGTTATCTTCTGGCTTTCCAGTAGTTGCTGGGCATTTCGATGTCAAGACGCTTGCCGGCGCCGTCCGCAACGCAGTCCAGAGGACTTTCCGCGATATGAACGGGCATTCCTGTCTCCTGAGCTACAAGCTGGTCAAATCCGCGAAGCAGAGCGCCGCCGCCTGTAACCATTATTCCGTGGTCGATAATATCTGCCGAAAGCTCGGGCGGAGTATGCTCAAGCGTAGCCTTAATGGCGTCGACAATGGACGAAACGGGATCGGCCAGTGCCTCGCGTACCTCGGCAGCCGAGATAACGACATTTTTGGGCAGGCCGTCTACAAGGTTTCTTCCCTTAATGGTCATGCCCTCTTCACCCTCGTAGGGGAAGGCCGAACCGATGCGGATTTTAATCTGCTCGGCGGTGCGTTCACCGATGAGCAGATTGTATTTCTTTTTAACGTAGTTAACAATTGCCTCGTCAAATTTATCGCCGGCAACGCGGACAGATACCGCATAAACAATATCTCCGAGAGATATAACGGCAACCTCGCTTGTACCGCCGCCGATATCAACTACCATGCTTCCGGTGGCCTCGGCAACGGGCAGACCCGAACCGATAGCGGCCGCCATGGGCTCTTCAATAAGATCAACCTCGCCTGCACCGGCGCTGCGGGCAGCGTCCTCAACCGCTCTCTTTTCTACCTCGGTAACGCCCGAAGGAATGCATATAACTACACGGGGCTTTGAGAAAAGGTTAGCTTTAACCGTCTTTTTGATAAAGTATTTGAGCATTGTTGCGGTGATTTCGAAATCGGCGATAACGCCGTCCTTTAAGGGACGGATAGCGACGATGGAACCGGGTGTACGGCCTATCATCTCCTTGGCCTGGGAACCAACGGCGAGTACGGCGTCGGTACGCATATCCACAGCTACTACCGAAGGCTCGCGCATAACGATACCCTTGCCCTTAACGTATACAAGGGTGTTGGCAGTTCCAAGGTCTATGCCGATGTCTTTAGAGAAGAAATTCATTTAATTTTGACCCCTTTCAAAATTCTCACTTATACTTATTTCTTTTTATACCTATATATTATAACTTAA
>JAFRVM010000342.1 GCA_017438505.1 Clostridia bacterium
ACCACTCTTGTTCCTAACGGTTTCAGCATGATATTGTGTTTTATATGTTTCAAAAGCCGCCCCTCACAATGAAGGACGGCTACATTCAATCAAGGCTTGTGCCAATGGGGCCAAACTGACAATTTGGCAGAATCGGCCTTATTCGCCTTTGGCAGGCTCCAGCTCGCAGATGTCTTTCCCGGCAACGGCATTGACGGCGTCCCGTATCTGCTCCGGCTGCCAGTTCATAGAAACAAATCTCTGCAAGGTTTTCCCATTTGTAAAGCGAACGGTCAGCCTTCCCAACCTTACATTCTCGGTAGGTGCTTTAACGAGGCACTTGTCCACTTCTCCCCACGTCCAGTTTTGCTTATCTTGATGAATTCCGCTCCTGTCAAGAGTGACGGGGCGCCACATATAATAGAAGTACAAAACAGCTAATAAATTCATGAGTCCTGTTAGGACAAATATCAATGCTGCAGACACCCCATCTAAATTTGCGAATACCCACACAAACACCAAAGCAAATATAGAAAGTACTCCTGCAATAGCCATCAAGTAGAAGGTTCTTGGTAAATGATACACAATTTCCTTCTTCTCCAGGTCGATGACCGGATTGACATCGTTTAAAAGATCTTTTCCCATTTTTATAATAGATTAAATGTTACAGTCTTCCAAAAAACATGGGCATGAGCCCGATACGTTTCATCTTACAAAGATACTTACTTTTTACAAAAAGGTTTATTATCTTTGTGTCATGATAAAAAGAATGTTGACAATCGTTGCGCTCCTGCTCGTCGGTGTTGCGGCCTGGGCGCAGGAAATGGCCTTTGGGGAGGAGATTCCCCAGGCGGCCGTGGAAGTGTTGCAGCCCCGGCTGGTGCAAATGCTGCAGGGGGTCGATGCTCCTTTGCAAGTGGAGGCCCGTATCGTCAAGCAGATGGAAACGCCCGGCTCCCTGAGCCAGGTGGCGCTGGAGATTGAGCTCACGCTCCGCTCCGGTGAGGTGGTCCAGACCTTTATATTAAAGGGAGTAGGGGAGAACGAGGCCGATGCCTGGGTGCGCGCTTCCAAACAGTTCCTTCCCAGGAGCAAGGCGGCGCAGGCTTTCGTGGCCCGATTGAAGCCGTAAAATGCAAACGGCTGATTCTCTTGGACTTATGTAAAATCGTCTATGCGAATTAGCGCAGGCGATTTTTTGTAAGTGTCTATGCGATAATCAGTTATATTTTACGCACTTCTCAAGTGTCTGTTATTCAGGCGATTGAGAAAATTTTTTAAAAATCTTGAAAAATTTTGTCGAAAAAATTTGCCAGTTCAAAAATAGTTACTACCTTTGCAGTCCCGTTCGGAAACGAGCGGGATTTTTAACCCCCGCAAGGGCGGTTGAAAATTAAAAAAGCTCATTGAAAAGACTGAAAGGAAGTACAAGCAAGTACCGGAAGTTGTAACAACAATTTCTTAATTTAAACGAGCGTCAGTTTCTTAAGAGAAACGAAGTCAAGGACAAGCTAAGCATTATAAAAAATATAC
>JAFRVM010000031.1 GCA_017438505.1 Clostridia bacterium
AAGGATTCCGCCCATCATAAGGGTGGGATTGCCGAACAGCGCCGTAATCAGATAGCCTATCAGGAAGAACACCAGAAGAAAATAGGGAAGATATAAAAATGTGCGGCGCATTTCCAATACGGCTACGGTCGACATGGTTTTGATGAAAATATCCAGCGCGACGCCCACGACGTCCTTCCGGGTATCGCCGACGGTGTCGCCTGTGACGGCCGCCTGGTGAGCGGCGGAACCTTTCCCGTGGCCTTTGAGCGCGCCGGATTCGATGTATTTCTTCGCGTTGTCAAAAGCACCGCCGGAGTTGCCCATGAAGATAGCTCTGGGAATAGCGCAGATAGTAGCGCCGATGAGGATACCGCCAACGAAATAAACGCCAAAGATGAAACCGCCTATAACGGGGATTAAAAGAGCCATAAGCGAGGGAACGAGCATCTTGCGAATTGCCTGCTGCGCAGCCATCTTTACGCACTTGTTGTAGTCGGGCTTTACCTTGCCTTCAAGAACTCCGGGTACGGAGAGCTGACGGTCGCCCTCGTCGGCCATAAGACGGGCGGACTCGATTGTGTTGTCGGTAAGCATAGCCGAGAAATACTCGATAAGGGCGCCGCCGATAAGACCGCCGGCTACAATAACAAAGTTGGACATGTCAAGAACAATCGGATCCTTACCCGGAAGCTGACAGTTGCCTATATAAGCAGCGATAAGGGAAACAGTAGCAAATGCGGCAGAACCGATTGCAAAGCCCTTGCCGATAGCGGCTGTGGTGTTGCCTACGGCGTCGAGCTTGTCGGTGATTGTACGAACCTTCGGGCTCAGGTGGCAGGATTCAGCCAGACCGCCTGCGTTGTCGGCGATAGGTCCGAACGCGTCGATGGAAACTGTTGCGCCTACAAAGGAGAGCATTCCGAGAGCGGAAATCGCGATACCGTAGGAGCCGCAGAGTTTACCGGAAACGAAAAGTGAAATTGCAATAAGGAAAACGGGAAGCAGAACCGAGCGCGAGCCGATAGCGTCGCCCTTTGTGATAACAAAGGCTTCGCCCTCTGTCGCCATGTCTGCGAGCTTGCGTGTGGGTTTAAAATCGGTGCTGGTGTAATATTCGGTAATAGTGCCGATTGCGATACCGCTTATAATACCTAAAACAGCCGAGATCCAGGGTGAGTACCAGCTGGCCTTGAAGCCGTTTTCAACAAGGCTCTTACTACTAATGTCCGGGTTGTTAAATGTAACGTAAGCCGCGCCGAGACCGATTATAAGTGTAACGCCTGCCGAAATCCATGTGGCAAGGTTGAGCTCTTTGGAGGGGTTGTCGCCCATCTTGCGGACAGCGGCAAAGCCGAGACCGATAAGACAGCCTAAAAGTCCGCCGCCGGCAAGGAGCAGGGGGAAGAGGATGGCTGAGTTGAACATTGCGGAATCTGCCTTAAATACAAATGCTGCAATCATAATAGAAGAAACGATTGTGGCAACAAAGCTCTCAAGAAGGTCGGAGCAGTTACCGGCTATATCGTTTACGTTATCGCCTATAAAGTCGGCAATTACATTGGGAACACGGCTGTCATCCTCGGGCATATCGTGGCGAAGCTTTGCCAGAATGTCGGAGGAGATATCGGCAGCCTTTGTATAGTTACCGCCGGCAACACGGTTGAACATAGCGACAACCGAGCAGCCCAGCGCGTAGGTGCTTATTCTCATAATTGTGGGGTTGCATTCCATATTAAGAAGGAAACCGGTGCTCTTGGCCTCGGGATTAATGCCCCAGGCGAAAAGAAGAACGATAAGACCGAGCAGACCGAAGGCCTGAACGGCAAGACCGCTGATGCTTCCGCCGCAGAGGGCAACCTTGACGGTTTCGCCGATGGAAAGGGACTCGCGCGCCTTGTTGGCTGTGCGTACGTTTGCGTAGGTTGCGCTGCGCATACCCAGTATACAAACTATACTGCTCATTGTCGCGCCGAGGATAAAGCTGAGACCGCTTGTTTTTTCAATCAGAAGAGAGAAAATGAGGGCGACAACAGCTACGACTGCCGCTATGGCTTTGAATTCGGTTTTAAGGAAGGTGGACGCGCCGTCACGGATTATGCCGGACATTTCGACCATTTCCGCCGTGCCTTCCTTCATTTTTTTGATGCGGACAAAGTTTGCGAGAACGTATACAAGTGCAAGTACGACAACGCACAGTACTACGCACCAGACAAAATTCGCTTCGCTGAGCTTGGCAATGATATCTGCCATTGTTTTTTCCTCCCGAAAAATAAATTTTTTAAAGACACCTCAAAAAAGCGACCTTTAAACTCACAATATTTTACTTTAAACTTTGTTAAAAGTCAATAATAATTGATAAAAATATAAATAAGTATGGAAAAACTTTTTTATTTTATGCGTCGGAATACGGCAAAGGGGCAAACTGCGTTACATTATTAACAAGCTTGCCGCTGTATAATGTGTATAAAATACCACATTTGCATATCTAAAATCGGATTTTTGACGTATTTTTGTATAAATGGCAATAAACCTTGTTACTTATCACTATTGACAAAAAGTCCGAAAAGCATTATAATTTAACAGAAAGTTAATCATTTTTCGGATTAAAGGTATCTTTCACCCACAAAAAAAGCGGCATTATCCTGCCGGAAATGTCTCTTAACTGCTTTGGCAAAAAGGATTTGATGCCCTTGGTTACAAGAAAATATGTTAAGGACTACAAGCTTTCCGAATACAGGGACGCTGACGGAAAGATAAAAACGGAAAGCGTTTATGTTGGTTCTTACTTTTATTTTACCAATCCCGCTTTAGCGCACAAAACCGTAAAAGCGTTTGCGGTTGCCGCGGGGGTCGCGCTTATATCTTTTATAGCCGCAATGATCCCGAATTCCGGCGCAATGCACAGCTTTTACATAACACTGCCGTTTATTTTCTGCGCGCTGCCGCTCGCTTACATTATAAGGGCGGTCTGGGCAGGATTTACCGAAAAGGAGCCCTTTGTACGCTCGGTTTCCGAAAGATTTTCGAACTGGCTGCGCTACGCTCCGGTTTTCGGCGCCGCAATTTCCGGATACAGCCTTATTGCCGAGGGCATTACGGCTGTTGCCTCTCCGAAAAAAATGATGAGCGGCGACCTTGTCTTTTCGGCAGGCTGCGCTCTCTATCTCGCGGCAATGCTTTTCATCTTTTACCGCAGCTTCGCGGTAAAAACCGAAAAGCGATGATAACCTTGTTTCCTGTTTGCACCCTTTAAGTCAGCAGCTTTGCAGGTGCAAAGACGAAAATAGAAAAAATAAAAAAAGGAGTAATGAACAATGAGCACATCCCTGAAAAAACTGCTTGCCATTATGCTGGCAGTATGTCTCGTTGTAGCTTGCATGGCAGGCTGCAAGAAGAAAGACGAAGAAAAGAAACCTGAAGGCAACGGCAAAACTCTCGTTGTCGGATATTCCGAGTTCTCCGAGAAGTTCAGCCCCTTCTTCGCCAAGACAGCGTACGACCAGGACGCTGCCGACATCACCCAGGTAGCCCTTATAGGCAACGACCGCGGCGGCAACCTCATCCTCAAGGGTATCGAGGGTGAAACCGTTAACTACAACGGCACAGATTATACCTATACCGGTATAGCTGACGTTGATGTTGACATCCATGACAACGGATTTGTTTACTACACAATCAAGATCCGTGACGACATCAAGTTCTCCGACGGCAAACCCCTTACCATCGACGACGTAATCTTTAATATGTATGTTCTCTCCGACCCGACTTATGACGGAAGCAGCACATTCTACGCTCTTCCCATCAAGGGTATGGACGCATACCGCAGCGGTATGGAATCCAAGGCTAACCTCATCATCGCTGCAGGCCGCAGCGGCTCCTCCGAGTACTTCACCGCTGATGAGAGCAAGACCTACTGGGCAGCAGTTGACAAGGCCGGCGAAGCTTTTGTTAACGACATTCTTGAGTACTGCAAGGCTTACGGCGCAACAAAGGTAGGCGAAGCTCTCCAGCTGTGGGGCTTCGACGTAGACGCTGACGCTTCCGCTGCTGACTGCTGGAAAGCAATGGAAGAAGCTTACGGCGGAGATATCGTTGAGCTTAACTCCGTAGAGCAGGCTAACCTCGACCTCTTTGAAGCTATAAACGCAGAACTCGGCGACAAGGCCGATACTTTTGCTACCGCTGTTCAGACAGGTAACAGTGCCGCAAACATCTCCGGTATCACCAGAGTTGACGACACAACCTTAACAGTTTGCACAACCAAGTTCTCCGCTACAACAATCTACAGCCTCGGCATCTCCGTAGCTCCTATGCACTACTACGGCGACGAGAAGCTTTATGACTATGACAACAACCAGTTCGGTTTTGTAAAGGGCGACCTTTCTTCCGTACGTTCCAAGACCACAAAGCCTCTGGGCGCAGGTCCCTATGTATTTGAAAAGTATGAGAACGGCGTTATCACCTATCATGCAAACACCGATTACTTCAAGGGCGCTCCCAAGACCCAGTACCTCCTCTTCCAGGAAGGTGCCGACGCTGATAAGCTCGCAGGTCTTGCTTCCGGTCAGTTCGATATCACCGACCCCAGCTTCTCCACCTCTACCGTTGACTCCATCAAGGAGTACAACTCCAACCACGAGCTTACAGGTAATGTTATTACAACAAATACAGTTGATAACCTCGGCTACGGCTACATCGGTATCTGCGCTTCCAACGTAAAGGTTGGCGACGACAAGTCTTCCGACGCTTCCAAGAGCCTGCGCAAAGCTTTTGCAACACTCTTCTCCGTATACCGCGACACAGTTATCAACTCCTACTACGGCGAGCGCGCAAGCGTTATCCAGTACCCCATCTCCAACACATCGTGGGCTGCTCCCCGTCCCGCTGACGAGGGTTACAGAATTGCTTATTCCAAGGCTGCTGACGGTTCTGACCTTTACAAAGACGGTATGAGCGAACAGTCTAAGTACGAAGCTGCTCTTAATGCTGCAATTGATTACTTCAAGGCTGCAGGCTTTACCTTTGACGAGGCTTCCGGCAAGTTCACAGAAGCTCCCGAAGGCGCTTCTCTCGTTTACGAAGCAATGATCCCCGGCGACGGTATCGGCGATCATCCCGCATACGGTATCCTTATTGCCGCTAAGGACGCTCTTGCTCCTTATGGCATCACTCTCGAAGTAAACGACCTCTCCAACTCCAACGACCTCTGGACCGCTCTTGAAGCCGGCCAGTGCCAGATGTGGGCTGCTGCATGGGGCGCTGCTCTCGATCCCGATATGTATCAGGTATACCACAGCTCCAATATCGTTGGTCTGCCCGGTTCTACCGAGTCCAACCACTACAGCATCCAGGATCCCAAGCTTGACGAGCTCATCATTGCTGCACGTCAGAGCGCTGATCAGTCCTACAGAAAGGCTACTTACAAGCAGTGCCTTGATATCATCCTTGACTGGGCTGTTGAGATCCCCACATATCAGAGACAGAACGCTGTTATCTTCTCCACCGAGCGTGTAGATATGGATACAGTAACTCCTGATATCACAACCTTCTACGGTTGGGCAAGAGAAGTAGAGAACATCGAGGTTAAGGACTAATCAGAGTCTTTACCGTACTGTTCTTTGTTTCTGACAAATAAAAAATAACCGATACGGCTGCGGTCGCCCTTCGGCGGCCGCGGCTCGCCCGGTTTAATATGCCCCCGTAAAGGCTTTTTTTCGGAGGTATATTAAACCGGATAAAACGGTCTTTGACACTTTTTTGTCAAACAGGCATTTTCCTATTATTTTTCAACGGTGGTGGTTAAATAATGATTGAATTCATTATCAAACGTCTGTTATGGTGCGTATTCATTCTGTTTTTTGTAATGTTTATCGTATACACCCTTATGTACTCGCTTCCCACAAGCTATGTGGAAACAATGGCGCGTGAGCTTGCTACCAAACCGGGCAGCTTAAAGTCGGCTTCCGAATGGCTGGCGGAGCTTAACCACACTTACGGCTTTGACAAGGGCATTATAGGCGGATATTTCGCCTGGCTGGGCTCGGCCGTAAAGGGTCAGTTCGGCGAAAGCTGGTACTGGACCGTTCCCGTTACACAGAAGCTCCACGACACAGTATGGTACAGCTTCTGGATGGGTCTTGTTTCCTTTATTTTTGAGGTTGCGATAGCAATTCCTCTCGGCGTTATAGCCGCCCGCAAGCAGTACAGTCTGACCGACTATGCCGTTACCGTATTTGCGCTTATCGGCATTTCGCTTCCCACCTTCTTTACGGCCACTCTTTATAAGCTGATTTTCGGCGTAAGACTGGGCTGGTTCGACATTATGGGCATGCAGGGACGAAATTATCATATGCTTTCACCTGTGGGGCAGTTCTTTGATATCTGCAAGCACATGGTGCTGCCCATACTTACCCTTGTTACCGTAAGTATAGGTTCGCTTATGCGTTATACCCGTACAAACATGCTCGAGGTACTGAGCGCCGACTATATCCGTACCGCAAGGGCAAAAGGTCTTTCGGAGCGCGTTGTTATAAACCGCCATGCCTTCCGCAATACCCTTATTCCTTTGGTAACCATCCTGGGTGGTTCTCTGCCGGGACTGTTCCACGGCGCGCTCATTACCGAGACGCTGTTCGGTATTCGAGGCATAGGCTATGCTTCGTACCATTCCATGATAAACGGTGATATTCCCTTTACCATGTTCTATCTTGCGTTTATTTCCATACTGACACTTATGGGCACACTTATCTCCGATATTCTTTATGCGGTGGTTGACCCACGTGTCCGCGTACACTAAGAGAGGAGGAGCGACGTGAGTACCAGAAAAAGCGACAGCCTTAACCAAGCGTTAAAGCAGCGTGAAGAGCTTGAGCGTCAGCGCCTTCTTAATGAGGTGCAGGACGGCAAAGAGAAGGCCATGGCGCTGGACGATACCCAGCGTGTAAAGGTTCTCTCTCCCGGAAGACTTGTTGCAAAGAGATTTTTCCGCAACAAGCTGGCCATGGTAGGTCTTATAATACTTATTACCATGTTCATATTCTCCTTTATCTGCCCGATTTTCTACCCCTATTCGCAGACACAGATCTTCTATAAATACGATAAGCTCAACATTGACTACGCAAGCGTTACCGAGCGTACCGAAAATGTTTCTTACGTTATCAACCCCGAAATCGACATCCATTACTCGGTTGCAAACCGCATAAACTCCTACATTTCCGAAATGGAGGAGGCGGGACAGACCTCCAAAATGGTAAGCGACGACGCCGGTGTTGAATATCTTATCCAAAAGCAGGGCGATAAGGTTTATACCGTATCTGCAAGCAAATCCACCGATATAGCGGTTTACTCTTTCTCGGCAGACGTAGGCGAATACAGCGGCTTTAACCAGACCTTCAACTGGAAGGGCGAAGAGATGGATGAGGCTTTTCAGTCGGCAGTTGTTAAGGCAATAGGCAGACTTGAGGACAAAACCGCAGATTTCAACTACGGCGGAGACACCTATACAGTTACGCTTAAAAGAAAAAATACATATTCCATTACAAGAAGCAGCCCCGAGATAACCTATGCGGGCGAGCCTTTGGGCGACGCTTTTGAAGAGGCGGTTACCCGCGTTATCGAGGCAGGCGGCGCAGGCTTCAACTTCAACGGAGATAACTACCACATAAGAAATCTGGGCGACAGCTACTCTATTTATGCCGAGGGCGACAGCGATATCGCTCTTGTAGCCTCTACCTTTGTTTTTGACCTTGTAGATAACACAATGGCCATCTCTGACGAGTTCAAGTCCGAAGCTCTGCTTGCTCTTTACGACGGCGGAACATTTGACTACAACGGAGCAAAGTACACCGTTGTTCAGAAGGGCGACGATATAGTTATCACCGATAAAAAGGGCAAAGAGGTTGCTCAGCTTAACACATATTCCGTACGCCGCTATTCCGGTCAGGATACCCTTGACCTTGATTTCAAGGATTCTGTTATAGCGGTTATCGAAAATATGCTGGCTTCCAATCAGACTAAGGCCACCTTCAACCACAAGCTTCCCGCCATGGACGAAAAGGCCAACTATGTCTACGATAAGGACGGAAACCTCACCTACGACGACACAGAACTTACCATAACGCGCACTCCCACACAGTATGTTGTAAACTGCGAGCAGACAACATACCTTATCGACATACACTCCGCTCCCACAAAGGATCACTGGCTTGGTACCGACGGCGACGGCATGGATATCCTTGCCCGTGCAATGTACGGCGGACGTATTTCCCTTATGGTATCCTTTGTAGTTGTTATTCTTGAGATGATTCTCGGTATCATCATGGGCGGTATTGCCGGCTTCTTCGGCGGCATTGTCGATACCGTTATCATGCGTCTTGTTGATATCTTCTACTGCATACCCAGTATGCCTATCCTTATTATCACCGGCGCTTTCTTTGACGCTATGAAGATGAACGCTTATGTCCGACTTGTATATCTTATGGCAATTCTCGGCATACTCGGATGGGCGGGCGTTGCACGTCTTGTGCGCGGTCAGATACTCTCTCTGCGCGAGCAGGAATTCATGGTTGCCGAAGAATCGACAGGTATGCGTGCCGGCAAGAGAATTTTCCGTCACCTTGTACCCAACGTAATGCCTCAGCTTATAGTTTCCGCAACTATGGGTCTCGGCAGCGTTATCATTACCGAGTCTACACTTTCCTTCCTCGGTCTCGGCGTAAAGCACCCGCTGGCTACATGGGGCAACATGATCAACTCTGTTACCGGCTCCAGTGAGGATATGATTAAATACACATACATCTGGATTCCTATCGGAATGCTCATCTGCCTTACCGTTATCGCCTTCAACTTTGTAGGCGACGGTCTGCGCGACGCATTCGATCCCAAGATGAAACAGTAAGAGAGGAGAAGGAAAAATGGCAAGAAAAAATAAAAAATCATCCTATATCTCCTATGCGGAATCCAAACGAATTTCCCGTTTTAACCGCAGACTTACGAGAAAATTAGAGAAAAAACGCGCTGACAGCGCGGCTGACCCCAAGCTTTACACCACAAAAATGCACGATGAAAACAATGTTGTCGAATTTGACAACGTATGCACCTACTTCTTTACCGATGTAGGTACCGTAAAGGCCGTTGACGGCGTAACCTTCAATGTTCCCAAGTGCACAACGGTGGGTATAGTAGGCGAATCTGGCTGCGGAAAGAGTGTTACCAGCCTTTCGCTTATGCAGCTTCTACAGCGTCCGCAGGGTCAGACGGTAGGCGGCGAAATTCGCTTTAATATGGGCGACGGTACAGCCTACAATATTGTCAACACCCCCACAAGCGAAATGATGAAAATCCGCGGCAACCGTATGTCGATGATTTTCCAGGAGCCTATGACAAGCCTTAACCCAGTTTTTCGCTGCGGCGAACAGGTTGACGAGGTTATACGTCTTCACAACCCCGAAATGACCCCGGAAGACGTTAAAAAGCGTACCATAGAGATGATTAACCTTGTAGGTATAGCCAATGCCGAGGGCGTTTACAAGATGTATCCCCACGAGCTTTCCGGCGGTATGCGCCAGCGTATTATGATAGCCATGGCTCTTGCCTGCTCGCCCGAGCTTATTATCGCCGACGAGCCGACAACCGCTCTGGACGTTACCATCCAGGCACAGATTCTCGACCTTTTAAAGGATCTTAAGGATAAAATCAACAGCTCCATCATGCTCATAACACATGACCTCGGCGTTATCTCCAATATGGCCGATTACGTTGTTGTTATGTACGCAGGCCGAGTTGTCGAGCGCGGCACAACCGAGGATGTTTTCCACCATCCCTGCCACCCATACACAATTGGTCTTATGAAGTCAAAGCCTGTTGTCGGCAAAAAGGTGGACGCTCTTTATAATATTCCCGGCAACGTACCCAACCCGGTAAATATGCCCGATTACTGTTATTTCCGCGATCGCTGCGAAATGTGTGTAAAGGGCTGCAAGGGCAAATATCCCCCTCTTATCAAAATCAATGATAACCACTATGTTTCCTGCTGGAGATATGCCGACAGCGGAGAGATAATCGGTTATACGAAATCTGTAAATGTGAAGGAGCTTTAAACTATGAAAAAAGAAAAAAAGATAACAGCTCCCGAAGCACCCCAGGTAGAAAATGACAGCGAATACTTGGTTGAGGTCAAAAACCTTGTTAAATGGTTTCCGATTAAATCAAGCTTTTTCAAAAGAACCATAGGAAATGTACGCGCGGTTGACGGAATTTCCTTCAAAATCAAGCGCGGTCAGACCATGGGTCTGGTTGGCGAGTCGGGCTGCGGAAAATCCACCGCAGGCAGAACCCTGCTTCGTCTTATCCCCAAGACATCCGGTGAGGTCTGGATCGACGGCAAGGAGATTTTCTCCCTTTCCAAGGAGGAGCTTCGCCAGATGCGTCCGAGAATCCAGATAATTTTCCAGGATCCCTACTCCAGCCTTTCTCCCCGTATTCCCGTAGGCGAAATCATCGGCGAGGCTGTACGCGAGCACGAGATTGTTCCCGCTGAGGAGTATGAGGACTACATCTCCCGCGTTATGCGCGCCTGCGGACTTCAGGAATACCACAAGGACCGTTATCCCCACGAGTTTTCCGGCGGTCAGCGTCAGCGTATATGCATAGCGCGTGCGCTTGCTCTCAACCCCGATTTTATCGTATGCGACGAGCCGGTTTCCGCTCTGGACGTTTCAATTCAGGCGCAGATAATCAACCTGCTCAAAAAGCTCCAGAAGGATTACGGCTTTACCTATCTGTTTATCTCTCACGACCTCTCGGTTGTTGAGCATATTTCCGATACAGTCGGCGTTATGTATCTCGGCTCTATGGTTGAGTACGCCGATACCGAGCAGATCTTCTCCAAGCCTCTGCATCCCTACACCGAAGCCCTCTTCTCGGCTATCCCTATTCCCGACCCTGACGTAAAGATGAACCGTATAGTTCTCAAGGGCAGCCTTCCCTCGCCGGCAAATCCCCCCGCGGGATGTAAATTCCATACCCGCTGCGATAAGTGTATGGATATCTGCCGCTGCGCTAAGCCCGAATGGTCGGAGGTAGAGCCCGGTCACTGGTGCGCCTGCCACCTTTACAATACCAAGCAACAGCAGAAGGCGGCTGAAGCTACGATGAGAAAGACCAAGAGAGCAAAGGGTAAGAAGTTTGATGAGCAGAAAAAAGCAGAAGAAAACGTATTATGATGACGACGACGGCAGGGTAATTGCTCCGATGAATGTCGAGGGCATGCCCTGGTATGCGCCAAAACCCAAAAAGCCGGAAATTCCCGGTGAGCAGCCGGCACAGCTTTCCCAAAAAGAGGAGAGACTGTACCGCCGCGCTGCGCTGCGAGCAGGTCTGCTTGTCGCCGGAATTTACGGAATTTGCGGATTTATTGTCATTGTAATAATTTTGCTTGTTTGCCACGCCCTCTAGATGCCGCCTGTCGGCGGGGACATGTGTTGCATCACAGAGCTTTTTGCGCCAGCATTAAATTATAATCGTACAGAAAAAAACGGACAGCGAAAGCTGTCCGTTTTGGTTTGTTCTGATGTGCAAGATTTTAGGGAATAAAATTTCCGCATAATTATTGTTATGTGTTTAATTAAGAGTTAATTAATGCCAAAGCACGCCCGCGGGGGCTCCCAGCGCTGTCAGTTTTGGTTTATTCAGATGTGATTAACAAGGCTTCCCCAAGGGGAAGGTACAAACAACATCAGATTTTGTTAAAAAATTGCGGACGAGCATTGCTCGTCCCTACGACGTAATTTGCACTTATCAGCAAACCAAAACGGTCAGCTAACACGCTGACCGATTTTCTCTGTAAGAGAACAATGTAATAT
>JAFRVM010000032.1 GCA_017438505.1 Clostridia bacterium
GTAACCGCCGCATCACCTGTCATTCCGGCAGGAAGTGTGACATTAAATGAGACTGTATGGCCTGCAAGTGCGTTCAGCGTTACATTTTCGGTAACTGCGGCGCTGCTTACAGTGATTGTTCCTGTTGCGGTCTCGTAGCCGAATTTCGTTACGGTGTAGCTGTAGGTTCCCGCAGGGAGATTGTAAGTGCCGTTTGTGCCGCTTACCGTATTATCCGAGGAGTCTTTGAGTACAATTGTCGCCCCTGAAACATCAGGAGTAATAGTTACGGTGTAGGCCGGAGTAAACTCAAAATCCTTGAGATATGCTCTGTCATCACCGGATTTTGTAGAAGAATCCTTTGTGTAATCGATGTAAACCGTCTGGCCTGCAGAAAGTGCAACACTTTTCTCTGTCCATGGTTTTGTGCCACTGAGGCTCTTGTCCAGGTTCGAGCTGCTCGGTTTTGTCCCTGTGTAGACAAGCAGATATTCATAGCCATTTTCGGAACTTACTTTGTACTTGAATGTGAGTATTCCGCCGCTTGCTGCCGTGATGGTCATAATCGCGGAAGTACTGTTTTTGTCGTAGTTGTCACTCCTGAGCACGGTCTCGCCACTGACCTCGGCCTCTTCAAAGCCGTACTTTGTGCCGTCGTGAGTCGTGCCCTCGAGGTAGCTTACTGTAGCCTTGCCTGCAAGTGGCGAGCATGGTCCCGGTCTTACGGAAAGGTCTACCGTAAAGGTCGCAGTTGCGCCCTTGTAGGTGATCGTTACGGTCTGACCGGTTGCCTCTGCGGATGAGTCAAAGCCGCTTATTGCGTAGCCTGTGACTGTGGCGGTTGTGCTGTCGCTGTATGTAACCGTAACTGTCAGGCCTTCTCTCAGCGCGTTTTCGGTCGTGCCGACATAGTAGCTTGCTTCGTTTCCGGAAACTGCGAGACTTTCTGCGTGCTTGAGCGTGATGGTGTTTGTTGCCTCGGAAAGGTCAACATCGCCTGTTGCCGATTCGTAGCCCTCGGCTGTCGTTGTCGCCTCGAAGGTGTAGCTTGCGCCCGAACCGTTATAGAGCTCGTAGGTCTTGCTGCCCGGGCTCACAGGCTCTACCACAGTGTCGCCACGCTTTATCGTAACTGTGGCGCTGCTCGGGTTTGTAACGAAAGTGATTTCCGTGAACTGCGAATCGTCGCGCACGAGCGAAATCGCGTCCGCATTTATTGTATAAGCGTTGTCAGCCTGATGCTGAGTTACATCTACGCTGCCGTTTTGCGAAATATATCCCTCTGCCGAGGCTACCCATGTGTGGCTTCCCGCAGCAAGCGCTGCAATTCTGGTCCCACCGCCGTTTACAGCCTTTGTGCTGTCAATTACAAGGCTGGCATGCGCCGGTGAAATGGTAAAGTTCACATTTGCGGTCGGCGTCATCATTGCGTTTATCGCAACGAGCTCCGGATAAGTGTCCCCCTGTTCGAATGCATCGCCGAGGAGCGTAACGAAGTCCGCGGACTGCATTTCGGTAGAAGTTTTGTAGGAGCAGTTGGTTATTGTAACATTGCTTGTCGTCTTTAATCCTGCGCCCGTGTCCTCGAGCCCGTAGCAGTTAGATAACACCGGTCTACTGCTGTTTCCACCGCCAATAAGGGAATATCCGTCGTTGGTTGATGTTCCATAACGAATAATCTCACCTGTTGTGTAGCAGTTTTCCATCGTCGTAGGTGCCACACCCTGCCCAATGAGTCCTGCATACTGATTAAATCCGGAAACATTGCCCGTATTATAGCAATTTGTTATTGTCGCTGCTTCAGATTTTCCAACCAATCCGCCTACCTGATTGCCTGACCCTGTAACGGTTCCTTCATTACCGCAAGAGGTAAGAACCAGTGTGCCACTGTAGCTATTATCGTAAGCATACCCAACTATTCCGCCTACATACTGCGTTCCTGTAACGGACGCGTTTATTTGACAGTTCCTTACTGTTATATCATCTGTCTCAGGGTCCGTTCTTCCTGTAATGGCTCCGGTATATTTCCGACCTGTCAGGCTGCCTTCTATTATCAGGTTTTCCACAGTTGCCCTTGATCCAAGGCGTGAGAATAATCCTTGATAATCGCTGCTGCTTGCCGTAATATCCAGCGTCACCGTGTGGCCGCCGCCGTCAAATGTGCCGGTAAAGGCGCTTGCGTAAGGTGCTTCCACTGTGATGTCGTCGGTCAGTATGTAGCTGCCGCCAGCTTCCATTGCAGCAAAGCCCTCTGCGTCGGATACGGGAATCGCTGCGTCTGCATATGCGGTGCTCACAAAGTCCGAAGGGACCATCGCAATTACCATCATTACAGCGAGCAGGACACTCAGTATCCGACTGTAACTTTTACTTTTTATCATTATATTACCTTCTTTCTCCCGCACCGCATTTCTGTCGCCATGCCACAACACACTTTGGCTCTGCCGCTCTGCTGTTTGGGTATATTTAACTGTTTTAATGTGCGAATTTAATGCGCAAAAAATGCCGTGCACTCGCACGACATCCGCTTTTATGCCCAAATTTTCGCAACAAAATAAGCCCACTCGGCATAGACCGTGCCGACAAGCTAAAAACGTTCCCCCTTTTGCTGGTATCCTGGCTCACACATTCAGAACCGCTTGTCAGCGGCTCAGCGTCAGGGCAGCAGCCTTCTCAGTTTCCCAATGGCCAACTTTCGTCCAATGTCTGCCCCGGCTTTGTGTATACAGTACCGGTAGTGCTCTGTTTGATTCCCATTCAAGGCGTTTCCGCCACAAAAGGACTTATTCATTTTTACCAAAGCATATGCTAACACAAGGAAAAATTAATGTCAAGGCTTTGCAAAATGTTTGATTTGTGCGAAAAATGCACTTTTTGAAATTTTGTTAGCACTCACTCTTGACGAGTGCTAACAATTGTGGTATAACATAATTGCGGAAGGGAGAATGCTCCACCGGGGCTTCCTTTCCGCAGGGTGCAAACCCTTAGGGTATTAAAAGTTAATTACGATCCGAACAGCATCCGGATTAGAGTTAAAGGAGGTATGAACTATGATGTATTTACCTAGTATTTTTGGGGAAAGTTTAATGGATGATTGGCTGGACGATTTCGATAAAGGCTTCAAGGGCTTTGACAGGGAATTCGGCCGCGGCTTCGGCAAGAGAAATCCTCTCTACGGCAAGAATGCCAAAAACCTGATGAAGACGGATGTCAGAGAACTCGATGATTCCTTCAGCGTAGATATTGATATCCCGGGCTTCAAGAAAGACGAGATTGAGCTGGCGCTCGAAGACGGGTTCCTCACAATCACCGCTTCAAAGGGTCTTGACAAAGAATCCTCCGACGAGGAAAACGGCAAGGTAATTCGCCGCGAGCGTTACTGCGGCACACTTTCAAGAAGCTTCTATGTAGGCGAAGATATCCACGAGGATGACATAAAGGCAAAGCTCGAGCATGGTGTATTAAAGCTCACAATTCCAAAGAAAGAGCCTGTTCCTCAGGTTCCTGAAAGAAAGACAATAATGATTGAAGGCTAATAAACCCCCCGGGTATAACACAGGTTATACCCGGGGGTGTTTTTCTTCAAGCAAGTCCATTTTTCACCCTAGTTGCCTCCAAATGCAATTTTGGCGTTTGGAGGCAACCAAATTTCAGGAAATCGAGGGTAAAACCGTTTTTTATGTGGGGTATATTTGCATCGATACCTTTTTTTGCCAAATATTTATCTATTTTATGCCTTGGAATACATATTTTTACAGCGTATTATAAAAAACAGTTGCCTCCAAATGCAATTTTTGAATTTGGAGTCAACCGAAAACTAAATTCCGTCGTTGTACCAAAGCGCTTTTCTTGATAAAATAGCAATATGGAGAGGATCGATAGCTATGAAAAACTTAAACAAAAACGAAATCTCGAAAATATTGGAAAACGCCTTGAAAGAAGGCCGAAAAGTCATCCCGAACGGGCATGTTGCGACATACATCCCGCAGCTAGGCACCGTTGACCCGAATCTCCTCGGAATTACAATGATTACAAAGGACGGCGAGATGTTCACGGCGGGGGACTGGAACACCAGATTCACCATTCAGAGCGTTTCAAAAACCATATCGCTGGCTGTGGCACTTGAACTTTGCGGCCGCGAAGCTGTCTTTAACACCGTTGGCATGGAGCCTTCGGGCGAAGCCTTCAATTCATTGGTGGAGCTTGACTTAAACAGCAACAAGCCATACAACCCAATGATCAACAGCGGCGCCATCGCAGTCGAGAGCCTGATCATTCCGAAAGCATCCTTCTCGGATATGCTGCTCTACAGCAAGCGGTTCTGCAACGATCCGGACATCACACTCGACGAAGTCACATACAACTCCGAGATGGCACATTCCGCTCGAAACAGGGCTATCGCCTACCTTTTGCAAAGTAAGGACATCATCAAGACCGACGTCGACGACAGCATGGTGCTCTACACGCGCATGTGCTCGCTGAGCGTGACTTCAAAGAGTCTTGCCAGCCTGGCGTTGCTGCTTGCAGTGGGCGGAGTTTCGCCTGCGACCGGCGAAAGGCTGCTCTCTACAGAGACGTGCAGCATAGTCAAGACCATTATGCTGACCTGCGGCATGTACGACGGAAGCGGCGAGTTTGCCGTAAACGTCGGCATCCCAACAAAGAGCGGTGTTGGCGGTGGCCTGCTTTCAGTGGTTGACAAGGAGCTTGGCATCGGCATCTACGGCCCGGCGCTCGACGCAAAGGGCAACAGCATCGCAGGAAAGGTAATATTAAAATACCTGGCCGATGAGCTGGATTTACACCTGTTTTCATAATCATAAAATGAATCCGGTTGACTCCAAATGCAATTTCGGCGTTTGGAGTCAACCAAATTTCAGAAAATCGACGGAAAAATGACGGAAAAAGCAAATTTCGACCGGCGCAAGTTTACAGTCGGTCCTTTTTTTACCAGTTTTGTAGCCATTTTTCGGTTTCAAATACATTTCCTTACAGCGATTCGTAAAAAAAGGTTGACTCCAAATGCAGTTTTTGAATTTGGAGTCAACCACTTGCGTTTTTGCCGATTATTAGGTTGCCTTATTTCAGCACAACCTGCTTAAAGGTCTTTTTGCCCTTCTGTACCATCAGCTTGCCGTCTTCGAACATATCGAGCGTGATCATAAGGTGTGTGTCGGTAACCTTGTTACCGCCTA
>JAFRVM010000033.1 GCA_017438505.1 Clostridia bacterium
ACCGTCGGAGAGCATATCCCTGTCGGTAACGCGCAGAAAACCTCGACTGTCGGATACAAGATTAGATTTTGTGCTCTCTATAAGAGCTTGCAGGCCCTCGCTGTTCTCAAACAGTGAAAACTTGGCGCCGACCTGTTTTAAATATTTCTTTACGCCAAAATTGGTGTTTGCAGAAAAAAGAGCTGTGTTGTTTTCGAGCGTTCCGAACTGAGACATATGATGTGCAATAACCGCAGCGATAACGCTGCCGTCGGCAAAATCACCCGTCTCGTCGGTAGCCACGCAGCGCAGACCGGCATTATCAAAGGAAAAGCCGACGTCACATAGATTTTTAAGTACAAAATCGCTCAGATTTGAAGCATTGGCCGCACAGACCTTTTCGCCCGCATTAAATCCGTTCGGCTTGTTTGCTGTAAGAAAACACTGGGCGCCCAGCTTTGTAAAGATCTGCTCGACTACTGACAGCACAGCGCCGTTGGCGCAGTCGAGAGCTACCTTCAGACCGGTCAGTCTGTTGTCGCTTGCGTCGGTGACGTGCAGCATATATCGGTTTATCTCGTTGGTTACGGGAATATTGCGTCCCATATTGCCGTCGGTATTGACGGTCGGCGGGGCGGCGGAGGCAGCGTTTACGCTTTCAAGAAAATCTCTTTCGGGAACACAGCCGTCCTGACCGTAAACGGTAATTTTAACTCTGCCGCCTGTTCCGGGGGTGGAGCGGATAAAAAAGCCCATCTGCGCCCCACGGTCGCCGCATATCCACGATACCGCGGGAGCGGGCATTATTCCGAGCTCCACAACATTAACCCCTCCGCCCAGCAGAGCGGAAATAAAGAGATGGTATACAGCCTCGCTGTATGAGGCGGTGTCCCGGGCAATTACGGCGACGGGCTTGGCTGTGCCGTCAGCGGCTTTGCTTGCAAAGGCTGATGCAAGCCCTAAAATGGAAGTGATATTATAAGGAGTACCCGGCTCGCTCTCAAAAACAGCGCCGGTAAAGTAGTCATAGCTTAAATACATTATTTATTTTCCTCGTCATCAAAAAAGGTAGTCTGTGCGGGCGCGGCGGCGGGAGGAGTAAGTCCCAAGTGCAGATATCCGGCCGGAGTTACGACACGTCCGCGCGGTGTACGGGCAATAAAGCCAATCTGCAAAAGGTAAGGCTCGTAGACGTCCTCAATGGTTATAGCCTCTTCGCCGATGGCGGCGGCGAGGGTCTCAAGACCAACAGGGCCTCCGCGGTAGAATTTTATCATGGTCTCAAGCATAAGTCGGTCGATTTTATCAAGACCCAGCTCGTCGATTTCCAGACGGTCAAGGGCAAGGCGGGCGATATCATAGGTGATAGTGCCCTGAGACATGACCTGAGCAAAGTCGCGCACGCGGCGCAGAAGTCTGTTGGCTATACGGGGCGTGCCTCTTGAGCGTGCGGCAACCTCGATAGCTCCTTCGTACTGAGCGTCAATGCCGAGTATTCCTGCCGAGCGCTGAACAATGCTGCAAAGCTCTTCGGGGGTGTATAGCTCAAGGCGCATAACAACGCCGAAACGGTCGCGCAGAGGAGCGGAGACCTGTCCGGCTCGCGTTGTCGCGCCGATAAGTGTAAATTTAGGAAGGGGCAGGTGATAGCTTGCCGCCATCTGTCCCTTGCCGGTGATAATATCAATAGCAAAGTCCTCCATTGCGGGGTAGAGGATTTCCTCAACGCTGCGTGAAAGACGGTGTATCTCGTCAATAAAGAGAATATCTCCGGGATTAAGGTTTGTAAGCAGAGCGGCAAGGTCGCCGGGACGCTCGATAGCCGGGCCGCTGGTTATGCGGATATTTACATCCATCTGATGTGCAATAATACCCGCAAGTGTGGTTTTTCCGAGTCCCGGAGGGCCGTAAAGCAGAACGTGGTCGAGGCTTTCGCCGCGTCCCTTTGCAGCTTCAATGAAAATTTTAAGATTTTCCTTAACCTTGTCCTGACCAATGTAGTCGTCAAAGTTTTTCGGGCGCAGAGGGTTTTCCAGATCGTCCTCTCCGCTTATATAGTCGGGAGCGACTATGCGGTTTTCAAAATCTGTATCGTCGTTAAACATAATGTCTTATAATCTCCCTCCTATTTTTTTGAGAGCCTGACGTATAAGCTCTTCCACAGGAAGCGTACCGTCAAGAGACGCCACTACCCGTGCAACCTCCGAGGGCTGATAGCCGAGTGCCGAAAGAGCGCCGATGGCTTCCTGCGCGTTTCCGGCAGACGGTAATACGCCGGAAGAGGGAACAGAAAAGCCTTCGGTAAAAAGCTCCGAGCTCTTTGTGACCTTGTCTTTTAATTCTACAATAATGCGCTGAGCAAGCTTGGGACCCACGCCCTGCGCGCGGGTGATAGCCTTTGTGTCGCCCGAAGCCAGTGCGATTGCAAGCTGATCGGGAGCAAGCTCGGACAGAATGGCGAGTGCTGCCTTTGGACCCACGCCCGATATCGCGGTAAGCTGTTTAAAGCAGTTTTTTTCCGCCTTTGTTGAAAAACCGAACAGGGTAAGAGCATCCTCACGCACATTAAGGCAGGTGTGCAGAAAGGATTCCTCGCCTATTTCCGGCAAAGTTCGGGCAGTGTTTGCCGAAACAAGGCAGTTCATTCCCACTCCGCCGCATTCGATTACGGCGCAGGCGGCATCCTTGTATATCAGCTTTCCTTTTAAAGAATATATCATTTTTAATTATCTCCTGTTTAAAAAGTTTGAGCGCAGGGCAGAGCCGCTTGCCTGACAGTGGCAGATGGCGATTGCAAGCGCGTCGGCAGTGTCGTCGGGTTTGGGAACGGCCTGGAGCCGCAGAAAGCGCCTTGTCATCTCCTGCACCTGATATTTTTCCGCCCTGCCGTAACCGGTAACGGCCGTTTTTACCTGCAAAGGGGTGTACTCAAAAATAGGAACTTTATGTTTCTGGCACGCAAGGGTGATAACCCCGCGTGCTTCAGCAACGCCTATTACCGTTTTGGCATTGTTTTTGTAATACAGTTTTTCAATAGATACGGCAGAGGGTTTATGGCGATCCAGAATCTCGTAAAGACGGTCGTAAATTATCTCAAGACGACGCTCGAACGGGTCGCCTGCCGCCGTGATTATCGAGCCGTATTCAAGGGGAATAAATGCTCCTTTTTCGTACCGTATAACGCCGAAACCGACAATGGCGTATCCGGGGTCGATTCCCAAAACAATCATAAATCTTCACCTGAGCAAATGCTAAAAATATCGTTCTAGTTATTATACCATATATTGCGTCCCAGAGCAATTAAAAACATAAAAAATACAGCCGATTTTTATCGGCTGTATTTAATGTTTTTTTGTTACATATAATCGGATGTATTAAAATCTCCCGAGTAAACGTAATCGGCCATAAGCTTTGCGTTTTTGTGTACGTCGCATACCAGAACTTGAGCGCCGTTGATCTTCTGGTTTTTATAGGTTCCCTTGGCGGGAAGCGAGAACTGCTTGACCTCAAAACCCGCAATTGTGGGCGCATCGGAGAGCAGAGCGATTATCTGGCGGTTTGTAAGATCTGTCTCTACATAATCGAGCATATCGTATGCGAGGTTGGCAAGGTCTACCGCGTTGTAGCCCTTAATCTTGTTGAATATCTGCTCAAATACTCCGCGCTGACGGGAGGTTCTTCCAAAGTCGCTGTCAACCTTTCTCATACGGACATACTCAAGGGCGCATTTTCCGTTGAGCCTGTATGTGCCGGCAGATGGGAAGTCTGTCCACGCGTAGCGGGTCATATATTTTGCCTGTTTCTCGTTAAGGTAAACGGTTATGCCGTTGGTTTTGTCGATAAACTTTTTAAAGGCGTCAAAGTCAAGTATTACTACATTATCGATTTTTATTTTGAAGTTGTGCTCTATTGTCTTAAGCAGCAGCTTTGCTCCGCCCC
>JAFRVM010000034.1 GCA_017438505.1 Clostridia bacterium
CAGAAACTCAAGAGAGTGACGCTTGGGCTGCAAGGGATAGTTTTCGGGACAGTCGCCGATAAGAGAAATGATCCCCACCTCAATTTCAATGTTGCTGCTGTTTACCGCGCTGACAATCAGAGAACCTTCGACATTTATGGACGCGCCGATATGCATTGACTGAATCTCGTTAAAATCGGCAAGGCTGTCGTTGTAAACAAGCTGAATGGAGTTAAAGCAGGTGCCGTCGAAAAAGTCGATAAATCCCATATTTTTCTGCTTGCGGTGATTTCTTATCCATCCGCAAAGATGCACTTGCGAGCCTATTAAATCTTCCTTTGAAGAATAGATATCTTTTAAAAACATGATTTTCCAGCTCCTAACTGTAAAATGTTTTGTGATTTATTCCCGTCCGTCCCAGCAGTAGGTGCATAGCTGGTCGGCAGGCAAGCCGACAGATTCCAGCATATCGTCAAGACGGTGGTAGCGAAGTGAAGTAAAGTTGAGCTTCTGACGAATACGGTCGACCATTTTCTGATACTTTGGCGAATCGGGGTCGGAATACTCGCGCAGTACCTCTTCGGATACATTGTCGCCCTCAAGCTCCCTTATTGTTCTGCGGGAAATAAGCTCCATTTCCGATGTGGAACGCGAAAAGCTCAGATACTTGCAGCTATACATAATAGGGGGGCAGGCGGGTCGAACATGCACCTCCTTTGCGCCGCTCGCATAGAGCAGCTCGGTCGTCTCGCGAAGCTGCGTTCCGCGGACAATAGAATCGTCTATAAGCAGAAGCTTTTTGTCTTTTATAAGATCGGGAATGGCAATAAGCTTCATCCTTGCAATCATATCGCGCCTGCTCTGCATTGTGGGGATAAATGAGCGCGGCCATGTGGGGGTGTATTTTACAAACGGACGCGAAAAGGGACATCCCGATTCATTTGCATAGCCCACCGCGTGAGCAGTGCCGGAATCCGGAACGCCGGCGACAAGGTCGGGCTTTACATCGTCGCGTATTGCGAGCATTTTGCCGCAGTTATAGCGCATTTTTTCAACGTTTACGCCCTCATAGGATGCCGCGGGGAAGCCGTAGTAAACCCATAAAAATGTGCAGACCTTCTTTTTTGTACCGGGCTCAACAAGGGTTTTAATGCCGTCGCTTGTCATTACTGCAATCTCGCCGGGGCCAATAATTCTGCCCTCTTTGTAGCCTAGGTTGAAATAGGAGAAATTCTCAAAGCAGGCGCAGTAGCTGCCGTCTTTATAGCCGGTAACTATGGGGGTGCGGCCCATTTTGTCGCGGGCAAGGTAGATGGCCTTGGGGGTGAGAATCATCATGGTAATAGAGCCGTCGATAATCTCCTGAGCATAGCGTATGCCATCGATGAAGTTCTGTTTCTGATTGATGAGGGCGGCAACAACCTCGGTGGGATTGAGTTCTCCGTTGCTCATCTCAAAGAAGTGCGCGCCGTTGGTTATATTTTTTTCAATTACCTCTTCGATATTGTTGATTCTGCCGACAGTGGTAATTGCAAATGTGCCGTGATGCGAGCGGACAAGCACCGGCTGTGCCTCATAATCGGAAATACAGCCTATACCGATGTTGCCGTGCATCTTGTGAAAGTCGGAATCAAACTTTGTCCTGAAGGGTGAGTTTTCAATATTGTGGATCGATTTTTCAAAACCGTCGTCCTCGCTGTAAACGGCAAGACCGGCTCTGCGGGTGCCGAGATGGGAGTGATAATCCACTCCGAAATACAGGTCGAACATACAATCATTTTTGGATGCGACGCCGAAAAAGCCTCCCATAGGTAATTCCTCCAATGTTGACACAAAAAAGTTAAAATAAAAAGATACATAATATTATACAGAAAAATGCCGAATTTTTCAATTTAAAATTGAAAAATGTTAAGTGTAACAAAATAATTGCCATTATGGCTGACAGTGTATGTATTTTGACAAAAGCGCAAAGGGTTTTGAAGCAAAAAAGCAATTTTTGTTGCAACTTTCCGCATGATATCCTATAATAGCCGTTAATAAAGGGTGATGAATATGAGAGAGATACTCAGCAAGGTGCGCTCGGCGTGCGACCGTTACAATATGATAGACCAAGGCGATAAAATCGCCGTGGGGGTTTCGGGCGGAAAGGATTCGCTTCTGCTGCTTGCCGCACTTGCAGAAATGAGAAGATTTTACCCTAAAAACTATTCGGTCACGGCTGTTGCGCTTGACCCTTGCTTTGACGGAACCCAGAACGATTACGGCGCCATTGAGTCTCTGTGCAAAAAATTGGACGTTGAGCTTATTATCCGCCGAAGCACGCTGTGGCAGGTGGTTTTTGAGGACAGAAAAGAGAGCAACCCCTGCTCGCTGTGCGCTAAAATGCGCAGAGGCATCCTGCACGATATGGCGCTTGAAGCGGGCTGCAATAAAATCGCTCTCGGTCACAATCTTGACGACGCGGCAGAGACCTTTTTTCTCAATTTGCTGCGCGGAGGGCATATAGGGTGTTTTTCGCCGGTGACATATCTTTCCCGCAAGGATCTGTATATGATCCGTCCCCTTGTGCTCACTAAAGAGAGTACGGTAGCCGCTGCGGCAAAAAGACTGGATCTGCCAATAATAAAAAGCCGCTGTCCTCTTGATAAATACTCGGCAAGACAGGAGACAAAGGAGCTTATCCGACAGCTTGAAAAGGACTACCCTTCCCTGCGCGAAAAGATAATCGGCGCAATGCAGAGAGGCGGTATTTCGGGCTGGGGAAGCGAAAAAGAGGAATAACCCGGGCATAAGTCCGGTTTAAATATTAAATTTTTATTAATGGCGTCATTATTCCAAAAAAACACTTTTATTTTTTGCATTATAATGTTATAATATTTTTGTTTATTTTTTGTGTGAGGTGCTTTCTTGTGGAAAAGTATATTATAAACGGCGGAAATAAACTTTGCGGTTCGGTATCTATTGCCGGAGCTAAAAACGCCGCCGTGGCTATTATTCCCGCGGTAATTCTTTCGGAGGATGTTTGCCGCCTGGAAAATCTTCCCAACATAAGCGATGTTACCATTATATGTGAAATACTTGAAAAGCTGGGCGCAAAAATCCGGCTTATAAATAAAAACACCATCGAAATCGACCCCCGCAACATAAACAGCTATGTTGCCGAATACGAACTGGTTCGCCACATGAGAGCCTCCTACTACCTGCTCGGCGCGCTTCTCGGACGTTTCAACAGAGCCCGCGTTGCCATGCCCGGCGGATGCAATTTCGGCGTTCGTCCCATCGACCTTCACCTCAAGGGCTTCAAGGCTTTGGGTGCAAACGAGATAAGCGAAAACGGCATGATAAATCTTTGTGCCGACAATCTTCACGGCGCCACCGTTCACTTTGATATGGCAAGCGTAGGCGCTACCATTAACATTATGCTCGCCGCTGTAAAAGCAAAGGGCAAAACGGTTATCGAGAACGCGGCAAAAGAGCCGCATATAGTTGACCTTGCAAACTTTTTGAACGCTATGGGCGCTGATATTATCGGCGCGGGTACTGACGTTATAAAAATCCGCGGAGTCGAAAAGCTCAACGGCACGACATATTCCATTATTCCCGACCAGATAGAGGCCGGAACATTTATCGCCGCAGTCGCCGGTGCGGGCGGAGATGTAACCATTAAAAACGTTATTCCCAAACACCTCGATTCCATTACCGCAAAGTTTGAGGAAATGGGCGTTAAGTTTGAAGAATACGATGACTCTATCCGCATTATCAGCGACGGCAAGCTGACCGGATGCAATGTTAAGACCATGCCCCATCCCGGTTATCCCACCGATATGCAGCCCCAGATTACCGCTGTTATGTCGGTTGCAAAGGGGACAAGCGTTGTTACCGAGGGCGTATGGGACAACCGTTTCCGCTATATCGAAGAACTGCGCAGACTTGGCGCACAGGCTTCGGTTGACGGCAAGGTAGCCGTTGTGAACGGAGTGGAATACCTTACCGGCGCTCCGGTAAAGGCAGTCGACCTTCGCGCAGGCGCAGCTATGATTATAGCCGCTCTTATGGCAAGAGGCACTACCGAGATCGAAAATATCCACTACATCGAACGCGGTTATGAAAACATAGTAGGAAAACTTACTGCTCTCGGAGCGGATATCAAAAAGGTGGACGTTCCCGAAAGCGACGTAAATAATTCGATAGCATAAGGGGGAGCGTGCTTTGGCAAGATTTTGTCCCCTGTTTAGCTCCAGCTCGGGCAATTCCTACCTAATAGGAGGCGGCGGAGAATACATTCTTATTGACGCGGGAGTAAGCGCCAAAAGACTGGAAACCGCCGTAAAAAGCGTAGGGGTGGAGCCGGAAAACATAAAAGCTGTGTTTATTACACACGAACATATTGACCATATAAGCGGCACAAGGGTGCTTTGCTCCCGATATAAAATGCCGGTTTACGCTACCGAGGGCACGCTCCGCTATATGGAAAAGCACGGGCATCTGGCAGGCGTTTCTGCCGAGGTTATGCCCGGCGGGGGTGTAGAGATTGCGGGAATGAGCATAACAAACTTTGCCACCCCTCACGACAGCAGCGAGAGCTGCGGCTATCGCGTTACTACCACGGACGGCAGAAGAGCTGCAATAGCCACCGATATCGGCGTGGTTACCGACGAGGTGAAAAACGGGATCTGCGGCTGCGATCTTGTCGTTCTTGAATCCAACCACGATATCGGGATGCTGCGCTGCGGTCCTTATCCATATGTTTTAAAGCAGAGAATTTTGTCCGATATCGGACATCTTTCCAATGAAAGCTGCGCCCGGGAGTTGCCGTCGCTTGTCGAAGCGGGAACTACCCGTATTTTTTTAGGACATTTGAGCAAGGAGAACAACTACCCCGACCTTGCACGTCTGACTTCTCTGGGCGCTTTGCATGACGCCGGAATGGAGGAAAACGTCGATTTTGTTTTAAGTGTAAATCCTCCGGAAAACAGCTCTCCCATAGTTATTTTTTAAATATAAGACAGGAAAAGCTTGCGTATGCTGGATGTAAAAATACTGTGCGTAGGAAATTTAAAGGAAAAATACTGGCGCGACGCCTGCGACGAGTATGCAAAACGGCTGTCGGCGCTGTGTCGGTTTTCAATTGTGCAGATAAATGAATACAGGCTTCCCGCAAAGCCATCCGAGACTGAAATTTTAAAGGGTCTTGAGAAGGAAGGCGAGGAGATCCTCTCAAAAATCCCCCCAGGCGCTGCTGTTTACGCTATGTGCATAGAGGGAAAACAGCTTTCCTCCACCGAGCTTGCCGAAGGTATATCGCGCTGTGCCGTGCAGGGTAAAAGCAGCATGGTTTTTATTATAGGAAGCTCCTGCGGGCTTTGCGATAAGATCAAAGCGAGAGCCGATTTTAAGCTTTCCATGTCAAAAATGACCTTTCCCCATCAGCTTGCAAGGGTCATGCTGTGCGAACAGATTTACAGGGCATTTGCAATAAACGGCAACATTAAATACCATAAATAGAGGTGTAGACTGTGACCCTACAGTTTCCCACCGGACCGGGCATAAGCTACGCTATTGCCAGTGCTTTTGCCGTAGTCGGAGAGAAAAGCTACCCCATACAGTTTAACAAAAACGTGCACTTTCTGCCGCCCGGAAATTTCGCGGCTATGAAGGGCTGGCTTCGTATTGCCTGCGCGGATCCGCAGTCCCCCGTAAACAAAGACCCGCTCGACCAGTATCTTTACGAGCTTTGCGGCACTGTTTTTGACCGTCTGGATTTTGTTTTGGTAAACATCTGCGAGATTCACACCGGGCCGGCAGTGGAAGAAGTGCGCCAGAGGGTGCTTAACAACCCGATGGCTTTTATAAAAGCAAATCAGCCGGATAACGTGTCGAATTTCCTTGCCGAAACAGTGCTTGCCGACAGGCTGCAGGGCGTTTCGCTTTTATATGAAATGACCTTTGATATGAAGCTAAAGCGCATGAGCGTATGCCCTGGCTGCGCCGAGGTGGAAACGGTTGGCGGCTACCACTATATTAAAAACCCCAATCCTAACAATCTGGGTGCGCTTATGCGTATCTGCAAGCAAAAGGCAAGCGAGCAGGATCATTTCAACAGACTTAAAAATCAGCCCTACGATCTGCTTGTCAATACAAGAGATTACCGCGGCACATACGAGCTTAAAGTGCCCCGCGTTGCAAAAGCATATTTTGAAGTGGATGTTGACGGAACAGGCAATACCGAAGCGATAGCCGACCTTGTGGACGATCAGAAGCTTATAGTGCGCAGAATATATACCGGCAACGGCAGTAAGCTGCAGCTTTTCGACTATAAAGGCAGATGCGTAGGAGGCGTTCCGCAGGTTGTTTGCGAGTGGATGGTTCCCGCTCTGGAGGGCGGAGTAGCGGCGGTAAGCACCTCAAAAGTAGGGGATGTTAAACTGGGAGTAAACCGTGCAACCCTCTCGTTTAAAGTAAACGTCCACCTTGTTGTGCTCGACAGGGAAGCTTTTGTGGGTTTGGTTACCTATCATATAATCAAAAATTTTGACTATCCCGACCTTAAACCGATAATTGTCACCGCAAGACAGGGACTTCCGCTTGTTCCCTGGCTGCAGATTGTTTATAACCTTTACACCGAATATCAGGAGCAGCCCGAAAAGCTGGCACTGCCGAGAGAGCTTCAGCAGTGTTGGAAAAAGGCGGCTCAGTTCGGACTTATCAGCGAGGAAATGGAAGAGCAGGTTCCGCCCGACAATGATACCGCACTGCCCTCCGACCTTTTTTCGGCCGATGTTTCAAGCGAGAACGCCATTGCTCACTATGACGCGATGCTGGGAGATCCTACGATAATAAAGCAGGATATCGACCGCGCTAGAATTCTTATTTTAAAGGGTAAGGCGTGCGCCGACAACGCACGTTTTGCCGAGGCTACCCAGAGCTTTGTGGCCGCAGAAGGGCTTTTCCGCAAGGGTATGAGAATGGACCCCGTTTACCTTGCGTATATTTATATTTCGCTTGCCAAAATAGATATCGCTTCCGATTTGAACGAAGAGTCGGTTAAGCACCTCTCCCGCGCTTCGGCGGTTCTTGAGAGGGAACGCCGTCACGGCCGCCGCAGTGTGCTGGGTTTGCTTATTTCGGTATACATTCTGGGCGGAGACCAGAGCGTGCTTATAGATAACCGGGAGCTTGCGGTGGACGCTTATTCCAGCGCCATCGAGCTTGTCGAGCGCTACCACGGCGAGGCGCTGGGCGACGATGAGCAGACGGCTGAACTGTATGAAAAACGTGCTGAGCTTTGCGTTAAGGAGGGCTATACCCTTCAGGCAATACGAGACTTTTTCAAAGCAATTGAGATTTTTGAGTGCCGTCTGATATATAAAAAACCGATTGACCGTACCGTTGTAGTCAACGCATACAGAAAAAGGGCTGATTTGTTTGAAAAAAACGGATTTCCCGAGCTTTCGATAAGCGATAAAAAGCGTGCAGCGCAGCTTGTAAAAAGAATTAAGCGCGACAACCTTAACGCCGCGCTCGAACAGACAAGACTGGCAGTGCAGGAAAAGCAGACCCTTATCGACACCGTACTGCGCGGACTTTCGGGCGAGGGTCCTGCCATTACCCTGCCCGGCGTTACCGAGACTGTCGGCAGAAAGCCCGCTTATACCGGTGAAAACGGCTCTGCGCCGCTGCCCGCACGGTTTACTTCAAGCGAGGATATGTTTATGGAGCAGGAAGAAAAGTTCAGATTTGAAAACTATTCGGATAAAAATAAGGGAGGATACTAAAATGGATGCACTTGACAACATTTTTTCACGCAGAAGCATAAGGGCTTTTGAAGAAAAACCGATTAGCAGAGAAAATCTCGAGATCATTGCCAAAGCCGCTATCTACGCACCAAGCGGAATGAACCGCCAGACATGGCAGTTTACGGTAATTTCCGAGAGGAGCAAGATACAGCAGCTTGCCGGTGCGATAGCCGCGCAGCTTGGCAGGGACGGGTATGATATGTACAATCCCGCCGCCCTCATTATCGCCTCGAATTTGCGAGACAGCAACTGGGGCAAAGAGGACTGCGCCTGCGCTCTTGAAAATATCTTTCTCGCGGCAAACGCGCTGGGCATAGGTTCGGTGTGGATAAATCAGCTTGGCGGAATTTGTGACGAGCCGAATATCAGAAAGGTTCTTGATGAATTCGGTCTGCCCGCCGACCACCTTGTTTTCGGCATGGCGGCTCTCGGCTACGCGGCACAGCCGCCGAGAGAGCCCGACAAAAATCAGGCTGTTATACATTGGGCGTAAACAAAAAATCGGTTCCCCGTTTTTTGGGGAACCGATAAATTTATATACGGGTTACAGAGAAGCGGCAACAACCGACTGACCGAGTCTGCGGAACTTCTCGTCGGGCAGATTGATTTCAACCTTGCCTGTGAGCTGGGGATATTCTTCGGCAAGCACCTTCTGGGCAACCTTTAAAAGAACGTCGCCGCCCTCACCGGACATAACTCTGCCGAGAAGCAGGATGTGCTTGACATCGTAGAACTTTGCGTAATAAGCGATGGTATGGGCAAAGTAGCAGCCGATGGTTTCGTAAATAGGAATGGCTCTCTCGTCGCCGCCGTCCATGATCTCCTGAACAGCCTTGAGCTTTTTTGCAAGAGTAAGGCTCTCGTCAAGCTCGATGCCGGCCTTTGGAGCAAGACGGATAACAGCGTCCTGCGAGAAGTAC
Organism: Clostridia bacterium; assembly: GCA_017438505.1. Classification (GTDB taxonomy): domain Bacteria; phylum Bacillota; class Clostridia; order Oscillospirales; family Acutalibacteraceae; genus RGIG2835. The sequence goes on from JAFRVM010000034.1 coordinate 8,696, forward strand.
TTACAGCCAACGCCGAAGTCGCCCGACCAGTCGTCCTGGGGCTTGTCGCCGCCGATATCAACGGGAGCAAACGCGAGCTCGTTGAGCCATCCGGTAACATTGCCTTCGGAATTAACATAACCTACCGCCTCGCTTGTGCCCATGGCGATACCGAGAACGTTGTTTTCGCCGAGGGTGATAGCGCCTGCAAGAGCGGAAACGTCGCCGTCGTTGATTACGTTAAGGGGAGCGTCGGGAGCAACCTCTTTTGCTGCGCGGATATAGATATCCTTAACCTTTTTGTCGAACAGATCGTCGGGAACGCTAATAAAGAGGGAGGCAACCATTGCGCGGTTGTCAACATAAATACCTGCCGAGGAAACGCCGATAGCGTCTACGCGGGGCATTTTGGAAGCGGCGGTCTTGAATGCCGTGAGAATTTCGTTATAATGATAATCGGGGTCGGCTGTAACCTTGGGCAGCCAGAGGACTTCCTCGGAATATACGCACTCGCCGTCGACAACGGCATATACCTTACGGTCGCTTCCGCCGGCGTCAAAACCGATACGGCAGCCTGTGTTGTTTCCGCCTATGGATTTGGGATTGGAAACCTCGGCGGGAGCCTCGGCATAGGGCAGGCAGATAACCTGGAAGGGCTTTTCATAAACCCTCTCCATAAAGCCGAAGTCAAAGCTGCGCTCGCCTTCGGCAGAATAGATCTTTGCGATCTCCTGACCGATTTTATCGCAGCCGCAGACGTAAATTTTGTAGCCGCCTGCTGCCCACAGCATCATTTTGATGGTTCTTTCGATGTAAAGAAGGTCAGCTTCGTACATCTCGTCTGTGCCGTGGATTTTGGTCTCATAGCGGGAAATCTGACCGCCGTCACGCTC